>JAEWBI010000045.1 GCA_023391185.1 Bacillota bacterium
GTACAATGGTTGTTAGCTGGGTACTTATCACTATAGGAACAATTATGTTTACAGGATTATCTATATATGATGTAATGAAATGGATGAAAAATAAAGCTACTAGTGTTACTTCTAAGACAAAAGAAAAAGATAAGTTAGCTATATCAAAAGCAGAAGATGAATATGAAGCTGATGATAAGGTTATTGTATCAAGCATGGAAGAATTAACTCGTTTTGGTGATAAAAAAGAAGAAAAAGCTCCAGTTAATGTTCCAGTGATTGATCCTGATACTGGAGAAGTTAAGGAAGAAGTATTTGAAGAAACTAATAAGGTATATTATTATCCTCCTATAACACTATTAACTAAACCATCTAAAAATAGTAATAAGGAAAATGAGGAATCAATAAAGACTAATGTTCCTTTAATAGAAACTGTTTTAAAAGACTTTGATATTGAAAGTAAAGTGGTTTCAGCTCATGTTGGTCCATCTGTAACTCAGTATGAATTAGAAGTTAAAACAGGAACAAAACTAAGTAAAATAACAGCTATAAATAGAGAACTTGCTCTGGCACTAGCTGCTAAAGATGTGCGTATTCAAGCACCAATTCCTGGAAAAGGAACAGTAGGTATAGAACTTCCTAATAAGAAGAATGCTATGGTAAGTGTTCGCGAAGTTTTAGAAAGAATTCCAAGCACTATGGCTGATAGTAAACTTGCTGTAACTTTAGGTAGAGATATAATGGGTAATCCGCAATATTGTGAGATAAACAAAACACCACATTTACTTGTAGCAGGTTCTACTGGTAGTGGTAAATCAGTATGTATTAATAGTATGATTGTTTCTATACTTATGCGTACTAGACCTGATGAAGTTAAACTTATTTTAGTTGATCCTAAGAAGGTTGAACTTTCCGTTTATAATGGTGTTCCACATTTACTCGCACCTGTTGTAACTGATCCAAAAAAAGCAAATGTAGCATTAAAAAAAATGGTAGCTGAAATGGAAAAACGTTACGATTTATTTGAAAACAGCGGTACTAAGAATATTGCTGGTTACAATACTTATATTGAGAAAAAGAATGAGAAACTTTCTGATAGTGAAAAATTAAATAAATTACCATATATAGTTATCATAATAGATGAACTTGCGGATCTTATGTTAGTAGCAGCTAAAGATGTTCAAGACTCAATTATGCGAATTACCCAGATGGCTCGTGCTGCTGGTATTCATTTAATTGTTGCAACTCAAAGACCTTCTACTGACGTTATTACAGGTGTCGTTAAAGCAAACATACCTTCTCGTATTGCTTTTGCAGTATCAAGTGGTATCGATTCACGTACTATACTTGATGCAGTAGGAGCAGAAAAACTTCTTGGAAAAGGGGATATGTTATTCCTTCCACAAGGAGAGAATACTCCAATTCGTATTCAAGGAACATTTATTTCTGATGATGAAATTAAAAGTGTTGTTGATTATACAATTAAACAACAAAAAGCTCATTATGATGAAACTCTTACAATGGATGAAGAGGAAATGGGAGCAACTACTATGGTAGATAGTGGTAAATCAGAAGGACAAGATTATGATGCTGGGGAAGATCCACTTTATGATCAAGTTGTTGAATTTGTTGTTACTACTAAAAAGGCTAGTACTTCATTAGTCCAAAGAAGATTTAGAATTGGTTATAATCGAGCAGCAAATTTAATTGATAAATTAGAAGAAAGAGGAATAGTAGGACCTCAAAATGGTTCAAAACCTCGTGAAGTTTTAGTAGAACTTCAAGATAATGATAGCTAAAGACTCAAATTGAGTCTTTTTTATTAAATGGGCTATTAGAAAAAGAATTTATATATAATTCAATTAGTTTATTATATAGTCATTTTTTAAAACAAAGGAGTGTTTATGAAAGTAAAAATTATTACAGTATGTGGAAGTTTGAGATTTAAAAAAGAGATAATGGAAATAAGTGAAAAGATGGAATTAAATGGAAATTGTATGTTACCTCCTATTTATCCAACAAGAATCGATAAAGATGCATATACTGAAGACGAAGTTTTTATGCTTAATAAAATGCATAAAGAAAAAATTAAATTATCAGATGCTATCTTAGTTGTGAATGTAAATGGTTATATAGGAAATAGCACGAATAGTGAAATCGAATTTGCCAAATCATTAAATAAAGAAATTCTATATTATACAGATTTGATAAAATAAGATAAAAAGCATTAATAAAGTTTTTTGCTTAGATAAAAAAATAATATTTAACATTGTTAATAAACTAAAAGACTTAAAATGAGTCTTTTTTCTTATTTAAAGTTATGTTATACTATAATCATAAGATAGAGGTGTATTATGATTATATCAGTGTGCTCCAATCCTGACTTATTATCAGTTATGCTAATTGTTAATAAGGTTATTAATCTCTTAAGTATAATTGCTCCGATTGGTTTAATAGTTTTTGCTAGTGTTGATTTAGTTAGAGCAATTATTGCAAGAGATATTGATAAAATAGCTAAGCAAAAAAGAATGATGCCTGTAAGAATAGTTGCGGCTATAATAGTTTTTCTTATTCCATCAGTATTAGATTTAATAATGAATTTTGCTGACAATACGTTTGAATATAATTCTTGTTTTACTAATGCTACTGAAGAGAATATTAAAATAGCTTATCTTAATAGTGCAGACAATGCAGTAGCAAAAGCAGAAACTTCATTAAATAGAATAGATTATGATGCAGCTTCACTTGCAGTATCAAAACTTGAAGATGGTTCAGAAAAAGACAATTATGAAGAAAGATTAAAAGTAGTTTTACAAACAATAAAAGATAAGGATAAAAGTGAAACTATAGTTAGTAAGTCTCCTAGTTCAACAATAACTGGCGGAGGTAAATTAAATATAGTAGGTAGTTATTCATCAGGTGGCAATGGTAGTTGTAAGAAAGGAATTGCCCTTACTTCTGAGCCAGATCCTTCCGCAGCTATTAATTGCTGGTCATATGTTAAAACAAGCAACTTTGTTTTTCCAAAGGATCCTAAAACAGGTTTACCATTAGGCTCATGGCCAAAAAATTATGCATCAATACCAACACAGCTATCAGGTTATAAAACATATGCAGGGACATTTATAGTTCCTGTAACACCAACAAACAATAGTTATCATTTTGTATATCAACATACGGGAATAGACTTTATGGCTAACTTTGGGGAACCAATTTATTCACCTGTCGATGGTACACTTATGTATTCAGAGTGGGGACATACTAAAAATAAAGGTGGAGATGAAACGGCATACTCAGTTGGAATAAAACTTTCTAAAGGAGTAACAGTTCAAGGAGTTTATGTTGATACTGTATTTCTAACTCATTTAAGTGGTATCATATATCGTTGTAGTTCATCTACTAGCTGTAATAGAATAGTTAAAAAAGGTGAATTATTAGGGTTCGTAGGTAATGCAGCAGGTACTTCAACTTCAATAGGATGGGCACCGCATTTGCATATGACTTTATATGGGCCATCTGGATATGATTATGGCTTAGTTTCTACAAAAATAGAAGCATTATATGGAATACCAACTAAATCTTCTGGTTATAAGATTACGGCAGGTGGATAAAATGAAGAAAGTAATATTATTAGGCTTTTTAATAACTATATTTTTAACTGGTTGTCAGGCAAAAAACTTTAAGTATTATAAAAATGTATCTGATACAGTTATATCTTTTTATAATAATAATGAATATGATAAAGAAAAATTTTATGAAGAAGACTTGTCTGCAATAAATGCTTTTTTATCTGAATTAACTCATAAAGATCAGATAGTAAATATAAGTGATTATATAACTAAATCGCAAGAATACTATACTAGTGAATCTAACACAGATGGAGTGTGGATAGACGGTAATACTTGCTATATAAAGTATAACGAATTGGGTCTATTCAGTACTGGAGAAGAAGTTGAAAATGATTCTTATGAAATAGAATTAAATAAACGTATAGTTTGTAACAATTATTATACTATACTATATGAATCAAACTTTTATCCTAACTATAATGTAACAAAATTAAACCCTAGATATAATTACATATATTTAGATGGTAATAAGTTAAAAAAAGGATATGAATTTATTTATCGCTCTACATATGATGGGACTGGCATGAAAGTTAACATTGTAATAGAAGATAAAAAAATAGTTAAGATAAATACTAGTATTATTGATGTAACAGGATATATAAAGTAAAGGAAAAAGTTAGATTACTTTTTCTTTTTATATGTTATAATGTTAAAAGGTTGTGGTTTTATGATATTAACTATATGTAGTAATGCTGATTTATTATCGGTAATGATTTTAGTAAGAAAAATAATAGATCTATTTCAAATAATAGCTCCAGTTGGTTTAATTATATTTGCAAGTCTAGATATTATTAAAGCTGTTATTTCTAACAAACAAGATGAAATTTATAGAAAACTCCATCAAATTCCTAGAAGGGTTCTTGCAGCAATAATCGTCTTCTTTGTTCCAGTTATTATTGATTTAGTAATGTCAGTGGCTGACAATACTTTTGAGTATGCAGCTTGTTTTGAAAATGCTACTGAAGAATATGTCCAAGATGCGTATGTATCAAATGCTTACGAAGCTGTTAATTTAGCAGAAGCTTCATTAAAGATGTACGATCATGATAATGCACTTTTACTTACTAATAAAATAAAAGATAATGATATTAAAATAGTGTTGAAAGATAGATTGGAAACTGTTTTAACAATAATAAATGAAAATAATAAGGATGATGCTAGAAAAGAAAGCTCATCTAAGAAAGGTACTATTAATATAGTAAAAGGTAGTAATTCTAGTTCATATGGTAGTACAGGGCAGTCAACATCAGGTAATGTGACTTTTACTGATTCTAATGTGATAACCACAACAGCTTTAAATCATTTAGGAACTGTTTATGTTTGGGGTGGTGAAAGTTGGTCTGGTGGTGTTGATTGTTCTGGTTTTGTTTATAGAGTTTTTAATGATGTTGGACATTCAATTAGTAGAGGAACGGCTGAATCATACTTAAGCTTAGGATGTAGAGTAAACAGTATTAATGATGCTAAACCAGGAGATCTATTAATTTATGGGACAAGACATGTGGCTATTTATTTGGGAGTAGACACTACTGGGACAAAATGGCGTGTTCATGCTTCAGGGGATCAATATTGTAATGGTAAAACAGCTACTAATTGTCAAGTAAAAAAGGATACAAATATTTTTGCCTTACGAGCAGGCGAATCACTTTCAATTAGAAGATTATCAGGAGGATGTTAATTATGAAAAAAATCATAATAATAACTTTACTACTCATGATTTCATTTATAACAAGTGGATGCACATCTAATTTATCTTCTGCACAAAAAATGGACGACATAGTTTTGTCTTTATTAAATAATAAGAATTATGTAGCAAGTGGACTAAATAAAAATGAAATAAATTTGATAGATGCTTTTATAAAAAAAGAAAAATATAATAATAAGATAATTAATTTAAATTCTCTATCTAAATATTCTGATTTAAGTTCTACTAATCATAAAGATAGTAATGGTGTTTATGAAGAAAAAGGAATCTATTATATAAAGTATTCTGATATAGTGTTTGAAAAAATTGTTGACTCAGAAAAAACTGATAATTCTAATGACATAAGTTACTATGCGACTACTTTGTATTTTAATAACCGCGAACTTAATATAACTAAAGATATCATTCCTGTCTTGTATGAAGATACTAAAGATAATTTAAAGTATAACTATATTTATAGAGGTACTTCTCTATATAATGACGCTATAGTTTCTTATTATAATTCTGTTTATGATGATACTGGAATGCAAATAGTATTTAATTTAAAAAATAAGAAAATATTTAATATAAATATTGTTTATGATGTTTCTAATGATATATATAATATTGAAAATAATGATTCAAATAATATATTTGGTGTCACTATTATAATTATTGGTATATTATTAATATTTACTTTAGGGATATTTTTGATTACAAAAAAAGTAGCTATGACTAGAAAAATATAATGAAAATCCTTATTTATTAAGGATTTTCTTTTGTTTATTTGAACTTTTTATGTTATAATGATATGGGTGATAGATATGGCAAAATACGATGAGAACTCAATTAAAATCCTAGAAGGGTTAGATGCAGTTAGAAAAAGACCGGGTATGTATATTGGGTCTACAGACAAAAGAGGATTACATCACTTAGTATGGGAAATCGTTGATAATTCTATTGATGAAGTTATTAATGGTTTTGGTAAAAAAATAAAAATAGTATTACATAAAAATGGTTCTTTATCAGTTACTGATGAAGGACGTGGTGTTCCTGTTGGAATGCATACATCAGGTAAAAGTACACCAGAGGTTATATATACAGTACTTCATGCTGGAGGAAAGTTTGAAACAGGTGGATATAAAGTCTCAGGAGGACTTCATGGCGTAGGTGGCTCTGTTGTTAATGCTTTAAGTGAGTGGATGGAAGTTAACATTAAAAGAGATGGGTATGAACACTATATTCGTTTTGAAAAGGGTGGACATGTAGCAGTACCGTTAAAACAACTAGAAAAAACAAGTAAAACAGGTACTACTGTAACATTTAAACCAGATTCTGAGATATTTCAAGTGACAAACTTTTCTTATTCTACAATTACTGAAAGAATGCAGGAGAGTGCCTTCTTACTTAAAGATTTAACAATTGAAGTAGTTGACGAGATAGAATCTAGAAGCGAAATATTCCATTATGAAAATGGACTATGTGCATTTGTAGAATATCTTAATGATGATAAAAAAGAATTACATAAAGTAGTCCCATTTAATGGTTCTAAGAATGATATTAATGTAGAAGTAGCTTTTCAGTTTACTGATGGTTATTCTGAAAATATAGTATCATTTGTTAATAATGTAAAAACTAATGATGGTGGATCGCACGAAGTTGGTTTTAAAACAGCCTTAACTCGTGTTTTTAACGATTATGCAAGGACAAATGGTTATTTAAAAGCTAAAGATAAGAACTTAGAAGGTCCAGATACTAGAGAAGGATTAACAGCGATTATCTCTCTTCAAATACCAGAAAATTTATTGCAATTTGAAGGACAAACTAAAGGAAAATTAGGTACACCAATTGCGAGAAATGTTGTTGAGAGTATAGTAGCAGAAAAACTTCAATTTTATTTAGAAGAAAATAAAGCCATAGCGACAAGTATTATTGAAAAAATGGTAAAAAGTAAAATGGTTAGAGAAGCAGCTAGAAAAGCCAGAGATGAAGCAAGACAAGGAAAAGATAAAAATAAAAAAGAAAGAGCTCTTTCAGGTAAACTTGCTCCAGCGCAAAGTAAAAATCCTAAGAAAAATGAACTATATTTAGTCGAAGGAGATTCAGCTGGTGGTTCTGCCAAAGGTGGTCGTGATCGAAAATTCCAAGCTATTCTTCCTCTTCGAGGTAAAGTATTAAACACTGAAAAAGTCCATATGGAAGATATATTTAAAAATGAAGAAATTAATACAATGATTCATGCTATTGGTGCAGGAGTTGGATCGGATTTTACAATTGAAGATTCTAATTATGATAAAATAATTATAATGACCGATGCTGATGACGATGGAGCACATATTCAAATATTATTAATTACTTTCTTTTATAGATATATGAAGCCATTAATAGAAAATGGTAAGCTTTTTATAGCATTACCACCACTGTATAAAGCAGATTATGGTAAAAAACATTTTTATGCCTGGGAAGATAAAGAACTTGAAGAAATTAAAACTAAAAATTCAGGCAAACCAACAATTTCAAGATATAAAGGACTTGGTGAAATGAATGCTGATCAGTTATGGGAAACAACAATGAATCCTGAAACGAGAAGCTTAATTAGAATTAATATTAACGATGGTGCTTTAGCTGAAAAAAGAGTAAGTGTACTTATGGGCGATAAAGTTGAACCACGTAAAGAATGGATAGAGGAGAATGTTGTCTTCTCACTTGAAGACAATTATAAAATAGAAGATAAATAATATGGAAAAAGATAGATATTCAATTAAATTTTATAAGAGATGTACGTTTTTTACAAATTTCTTTTTAGATAAGTTTTATAAACCTCAAATAATAGGTAATAACAAATTACCAGAGGATGGATATTTATTAGTAGGGAATCATAAATCTGGATTAGATATTTTACTTGTTGCTTATGCTTTAAGAAAATATAATCCAAGATTTATGGCAAAAAAAGAATTTTTTCAAAACCCTTTTTTAAAGTATTTCTTTGAAAAAGCGGGAGCTTTTCCAATAGACCGTGAAACTATTGATATATCTGCTGTTAAAAAATCAATTAAGTTACTAAAAGATAACAATTTAGTTGTTATTTTCCCTGAAGGAACAAGAAATAAAGGCGAAGAGATGTTACCCTTTAAAAAGGGAGTTGCCGGAATTTCAACAATAAGTAATTGTAAGGTTGTTCCTTTTGGTATATCAGGTGATTATAAATTTCGAAGCAAACCAACTATTGAGTTTGGAGATGCCATTGATTTAAGACAGGAAAAGATTAATAAAGAAGAAGCGGATAATTATTTACAAGATAAAGTTAAAAGATTAATAAGAAAATAATAGTAGGTGATAAAATGCAAGATGTTGTTACAAGGATACATGATTATGCTTTAGAAGAAATTATGGGGGATAGATTTGGCAGATATGCAAAATCTATCATCCAAGACCGTGCTATTCCAGATGTTCGCGATGGTTTGAAACCGGTTCAAAGAAGAATTCTATATGGTATGTATCATGAACATAATACTTATGATAAACCATATCGTAAGAGTGCTAAAACAGTAGGTAGTATTATGGGTAATTATCACCCACATGGTGATTCTAGTATCTATGATGCAATGGTTCGTATGAGCCAGTGGTGGAAACAAAATACTCCATATATTGATATGCAAGGTAATAATGGTTCAATGGATGGAGATAGTGCAGCCGCAATGCGTTATACAGAGGCTAGACTATCTAAAATAAGTAGTGAACTATTAAAAGATATAGATAAAAATACAGTAGCTTGGGCTCCTAATTTTGATGATACAGAGTTAGAACCAACTGTACTTCCAGCTAAGTTTCCTAACCTTTTAGTTAATGGTACAAGTGGTATTAGTGCTGGTTATGCTACAAATATACCAACACATAATCTAGGCGAGGTAATTGATGCTACAATAAAAAGAATAGACAGCCCTAACTGTCATTTAGATACTATTTTAGATATAGTAAAAGGGCCTGACTTTCCAACAGGTGGCTTAGTTGAAGGTAAAGATGGAATAAGAGAAGCTTTTGAAACAGGTCGTGGAAAAGTTATCATTAGATCAAAAATTGAATTTGTTAAGGAAAAAGGAAAAGAGCAAATAATTGTCACTGAAATACCTTTTGAAGTTAACAAAGCGGTTATGGTTAAAAAGATAGATGATATAAGACTAGATAAAAAAATAGAAGGTATTTTAGAAGTTAGAGATGAATCAGATAGAGAAGGTCTTAGAATTGCTATTGATTTAAGAGCAGGCGCTTCAAAAGAACTAATATTAAATTATTTACTTAAAAATACTGACTTACAAGTAGCTTATAATTATAATATGGTAGCAATTGTTAACCGTAGGCCAATGACTTTAGGAATACTACCAATTCTTGATGCTTTTATAGCTCATCAAAAAGAAGTTATTACTAGAAGAACTGAGTTTGATTTAAACTTTGCTGAATCTAGAATGCATATTGTTGAAGGTTTAATAAAGGCTTTATCTATTCTAGATGATGTTATAAAAACAATTAGGTCTAGTAAAGATAAAGCTGATGCTAAAGTTAATTTAGTTAGCAAATATGGTTTCACAGAAAAACAAGCAGAAGCTATATTAGTATTACAATTATATCGATTAACTAATATGGATATAGTAGCTTTAAAAGAGGAATTTAATCAGTTACAATTAGTTATAGCTGGATTAAAAGCAATTCTTGCTGATGAAGAGAAACTTAAAGATGTAATGAAAGAAGAACTTCGTAAAGTTAAAAAAGAATATGCAACTCCTAGAAAAACTGAAATTAAGGATGAGATAACTGAAATAAAGATTGATACAACTGAAATGATTCCAAAAGAAGATTGTATGGTTGTAGTGACAAGAGAAGGTTATGTTAAACGTGTTTCTCTTCGTAGTTATAATTCGGAAGAAGAGACTCTTACTAAAGATGGTGATTATGTTATAGGGTTATATCAGATGAACACTATGAATACACTTCTAATGTTTACTAATTTAGGTAATTATCTATATATTCCTGTTTATGAACTTCCAGAATTAAAATGGAAAGAATTAGGTAAACATATAAGTAATGTAATTAAAATTGATGCTGAGGAAGCAATCATAGAAAGTATTCCAGTATTTGATTTTGAAAAAGAAGAATATATTACTATTTTTACAAAAAATGGTATGGTAAAAAGAACTAAATTAGATGAATTTAAAGTTCAAAGATATTCTAAACCGATAACATGTATGAAACTAAAAGATCATGATGAGGTAGTTACTGTTACTATTAATAGTGGTGATGAGATATTTATAACTACTAAAAATGGTTATGGATTAAGATATGCAACCTCAGAAGTATCGCCAATAGGGCTAAGAGCAGCAGGTGTAAAAGCGATTACTCTTAAAAATGATGAAGTAAAATGTGCTCATGTATTTAGTAATATGGAGTACTTATCGGTAATTACAGATAAGGGAACTGGTAAAAGAATAAAAATATCAGAGTTTGAGATGATGTCAAGAGCAAGAAAAGGCGTACTTATGGTTAGAGATGTTAAAACTAATCCATATAGTATTGTAAAAACATTTGTCTCTACATCAAAAAGTTTAATATTATTAAAATTAGGAATGGATTTTAAGGAAATTAAGCTTACAGAACTTCCTATTACTGATAGATACTCAACTGGAACTGTATTAACTAAAGCAAATATAGACGATGTCTTCCTTAAAAAAGAATTGGTTAAAGAAATTAATCAAATTGAAGAAGTAAAGGAAGAACCAGAAGAAAAAAAAGAAATAGAGAAGTCTGTTGATTTAAATAGTATTGATGAAAAGATATTAACTATTGATGATTTTTTAGATGATTTTAAATTTAAAGATTAAGTATAATACTTAATCTTTTTAATTGCCAAAATATGTAAAAAAAGGTATACTTATTATAGATGATAGGTGATAGTATGAAAAAGAAAATAAGAAATTTGAATAGTGGTTTCACATTAGTAGAATTAATTGCCATTATAATTATAATATCTGTTATATCTTTGGTTTCTTTTGTAGCCATGACAAGAACAATTAAGAATAATCAGATTAAAGAGATAGAAGCTTTTGAAACAAGTTTAAAAGAAGCTGCTCAAATATATGTAGAAACTGATTTAACTAACTTTCCAACTTTAGACTTACCAGGAGGTTTTATTCAAGTTACTGCTAATTCCTTAATTGATAAAGGTTATTTTAAAAAAGGTATTAATAATCCGACAGACTGTACGATAGCTAATACTTTTGTATATGTCTTAAAACATTCAAATAATACAATTTCATATTCAGTTTACTGTACTGGAGATACAATAAATGAACCTGATGATCCTGTTGAGACTTATGCAACATATACAAATGGTACAGCAGTATACTTTAATCCTGTAACCGGAACTAAATGTGCATCAGGCGATGCTGTAAGTACTACAGGAACTAAAACTGGATGTATGAAGTGGTATGCATTTAATGATGGTGGAAATACTACTTCAATGATTAATTTAATATTAGATCATAACACAACAGCTACTGTAGCATGGAATAATTCCGGATATAATGTAGATGGACCAACTAATGTGCTTGCACAACTAGCTTCTGATACAAACTCATGGGCAGGAGTACCAAAAAGAACGGATATATATACTGTTAGTAATGGAACAGCTACATATAATATAAATTATGGTACATATAGAGCAAGACTTATAACAGCAAATGAAATAGCCAAAATAACAAGTAATAGTAGTTTTTCAGAGGAGACAACTATATTTTCAGATTGGTTTTTCTTAGACAGTAATAATCAAACATTTACAGCATCAACTCCTGGTTCAAGCAATTATGACTGGTTATTTGATTATACGAATGAATGTACAACATACGGATGTAGTTTTGCCGATTCTAGTAATTATGGATACTGGACATCAACAGCTGTTTTTAACAATTCTCTTATTGCGTGGAGCATAGATAGAAGTGGTAATTTAAGTGAGGATGCAGTACACTTGCAAAATGCTAGTGGCATCCGCCCTGTAATAACTTTATCCAAAAATGCTATTAAGTAGTTTGATAAACCTTATAAAAATAATTATTATATAACAAAAAAGGACTAGATATTATCTAGTCCTTTTTTAATTTAAAATTTTCTATATAAACCTATTGCTTTACCAAGTATGGATACATTATTAAGAATAATTGGATCCATTGTGTCGTTTTCTGGTTGTAACCTAAAGTAACCGTTCTCCTTGTAAAAAGTCTTTAATGTAACTTCATTTTCATCAGTCATAGCAACTACAATTTCACCATTTCTTGCGACACTTTGTCTTTGAACGATTACAATGTCACCATCTAATATACCAGCATTTATCATACTAGAACCACTAACTTTTAAGGTAAATACATCTTTATCATTAGGTACTAGATAGGCAGGTAATGAAAAATATTCATCAGGCATTTCTATTGCCTCAATAGGAGAACCGGCTGTTATTTTACCAAGAAGTGGTACCTCAACAACATCTTCATCCTTTTTATTAAATTCATTTTCTACTAATAATTCAATAGCTCTATTCTTAGAACCATCCTTTTTGATAAAACCTTTTTCTACTAATTTATTTAAATGTGTATGAATAGTGGCAGGGGATGAAACGCCTAAGTCTTTTCCAATTTCTCTAACTGTAGGTGGGTATCCGTGGGACACTATATATTCCTTAACATATGTAAGAATTTCGTCTTGTCTTCTAGTTAAGTTATCCATCTTTAACCTCCTTTTTACTTTACACATACATCTTAACACACTTTACACAAGATGTCAAACATTTGTTTGTTTTTTATATTGACACGAACAAGTGTTCGTGATAAACTTAATATAGTAAAGGAGGAAATAAAATGGAAAAAATCAGTGAAAACAAATTAATGGTAGGTACAATAGTTTTCCTAGTTCTATTATTTTTTGTAGGAGGTTTAATGACAAGAAATGTAGATGTTAGTAATTCTATAACCGATACAACCTCAATTAATATGTAGTAAGTTTATAATATCTCTTTATTAAATTATTTAGTTTTGATATAATATGATTATAATAGAGAGGTGCAAATATGGATAATAAGATAATTGCTAATTTAAAAGCTTTAGGTATTGATATGATTGATGCAGCTGGGTCAGGACATCCAGGTATTGTTCTTGGCGCTGCACCAATTATATATACTTTATATGCTAGACATATGAATATAAATACTAATGATGATAAGTGGATTTCAAGAGATAGATTTGTTATGTCAGCTGGGCATGGTTCGGCTTTACTATATGCAACATTATTTATGGCTGGTTTCGATATTTCAGAAGATGATTTGAAACGTTTTAGAAGAAGCGGTTCAAAGACACCAGGTCATCCGGAAATAGGTGTAACACCAGGAGTAGATATGTCAACTGGTCCACTAGGTCAAGGTTTAGCTAGTGCAGTAGGTATGGCACTAGGGGAAAAGATTTTAGAAAATAAATTTATCATTCCAAGTACAAGTTCAATGTTGGCAGATAAAGCTTTAATTAATTACAATGTTTATGTTTTATGTGGTGATGGTGATTTAATGGAAGGCGTTAGTTATGAAGCTGCTTCACTTGCTGGAACATTAAATTTAGATAATCTTATTGTTTTATATGATTCCAATAATATTAGTTTAGATGGAGATACATCTAATACTTTTACTGAAAATGTTCAAGATCGTTTTAAAGCAATGGGATGGTATACTTCTAAAGTTTTAAACGGCACAAATGTTGAAGATATTGATAAAGCAATAACTGCTGCTAAAAAATCTGGTAAGCCTTCATTTATTGAGATTAAAACAATTATTGGTAATGGCTCAATGATGGCAGGAACTAGTGAAGCGCACGGAAAAGTATTATCTAAGGATGATATAAAATTATTAAAAAGAAATTTAGGAATGCCAGAAAATGCATTTTACATTGATGCAGAATCTATTCGTAATTTTAGAAATCAAATTACTTCGCGCAGTGAGCGAAAGTATGAAATATGGGGTAGAGCATATAATGAATATAAAAATAATCTTAATTTAAAAGAAGATAATGAATTCGAAGTGATTCTTCGTGATAAACAATATGATTTATTAAATTATACATGGCAATTTGATAATGAAGTGAAAAAAAGTACAAGAGAACAAAATGGTGAAATAATGCAAGAAATTGCTAAGATAGTATCTAACTTGATTGGTGGAAGTGCAGATTTAGCAAGTTCAACAAAAACTTATATAAAAAATGGTGGTGATATAAAAGATGATCACTATCTCGGGAAAAATATATGGTTTGGTGTTAGAGAGCACGCAATGGGAGCTATTTTAAATGGATTAAGTTTAACTAATTTTAAAGTATTTGGTTCAACATTTTTAACATTCTCTGATTATATGAAACCTGCTATTAGACTATCTGCACTTATGCATACTCCAGTAAATTATATATTTACACATGATTCAATAGGTATTGGTCAAGATGGACCAACACACCAACCGATAGAACAACTAGCTATGCTTAGAAGTATTCCAAATCTAAGTGTTTATAGACCTGCTGATTCTAATGAAATAGTAGGTTGTTGGAACTTAATGTTAAATAGTAAAGATCCTAATGCTTTAATACTATCAAGACAAGATATAAAGAATTTGTCGACTACAAGTAGTGAATATGTTAAATACGGTGCTTACCCAGTTCGTAAGGAACAAGAAAAAATACATGGTATTATTATTGCAACAGGTAGTGAAGTACACACAGCAGTTCTTTTAGCTGATCAATTATACAAAGAAAGTAAAATAGATTTAAGAGTAATAAGTATGCCTTGTATGGAAGTTTATGAAAAACAATCTGATAAATATAAACAAGCACTAATTCCAGTTGGTTATAAAACTATTGTTATTGAAGCTGGCTCATCATTTGGATGGCATAAATATGTTTATAACGAAAAATATTTAATGACCATTGATATGTTTGGAACAAGTGGTACAAGAGGAGAAGTTGAAGAACACTGTAATTTTACCTATGATCAAGTAAAAGAGAGAGTAAAAAGATTATTTAGTTAATCTTTTTTTATATTCAATTTATAACTAAAAATATGGTATAATTATATAAGAATAATTAGTGTAGTAGGAGGCATTATGAAGATTTTTAATTTTGGTAAAAAAAAGGAGCTAAAGGAGATAGAATTTGAAGTAAAAGAAGAAAAACCTGTTGTTTCAAAAAACAGTATAACTTTAGATAATAAAAAATACAACTTATTATGTATTAACTTTGGTATAAATGATTATTCCTTTACCCTTACAGCTAATAATAACGGTAAAATAGTTATTAATAAAAGTATTAATAAAGAAGAATATGTTGATTTAGGCAAGACTGCTGAAATAGCTATTGTAATTGATGAAAATTTAAAGAAAATCAAAGATTTATCTAGCAAAACAAACATTAATAATAGTAAAAATACTAATATGTTACAAATTGAAGTGCAAGGAGAAAAATATACATTATTTAGAAGTGATCTTGAAGATGAAATTTCAATGTTTTATGATAGATTTGTTTTTGAACTGGCTGATATTTTAAATTTAAAAAAAAGTTATGAGAATATTGAACTAGACTTAACTTTTGAATATCCCCATAATTGGGATAAGGTTCCTACAGATTTAAATAAGTATTGCTTATTATCAAATTCTAAACCACTACTTGTGTTTAAAGATAATAGTCAAAACTTTGTTACTTTTGAATACATTAGTTTAAAGAATGATATTGTATCAAAAATAATAAATAATATAAGTTTAAGTAAAGAATATGATGTATTAAGAACTTTTGATTTTGAAGCTGATGATTATAATGCTAATTTTTTTGTAATAGATTATATAGAGACAGAGAAAATAGAACTTTTTTGTTTTTTAACTTTAAAAAACATATGTATTGTTATCACTATAATGGTTGGTGATAAAGAAAAAGTTGATATTAGTCAAATTGAAAAAAACAAAAAGTTTAAGGAAATCTTTGATGTTGTTGATTCACTTAAGATTTTAACAAATGTTGATATTGTTAAATAATATAATATTTACTTGAAATATAAAGGATAATTTAGTAAAATACTATTAGAGAGGGATGAAAAAATGGGAGCATTTTTAATAGATGTATTACAAGTAGTAGTTGGTCTAGTAATAGGCGCTGTTATTGGATTCTTTGGAGCAAAAAGATATATGCAAAAATATATGAAAAAGAATCCACCAATCAATGAACAAATGATTAAAGCAATGATGACACAAATGGGAAGAACACCAAGTCAAAAGCAAGTTAATCAAATGATGAAATCAATGACAAAATATATGGACTAAAAGTTCATATTTTTTTTTATTAATTTATTAGATATAAATAGATTGAATAGTATATATTAATATTTTATATATTGACTTTTTATATATAAATTAGTATTATAAAAATACGGTTGGAGGAGTATTATGAAGTTATTACCGGAACAAGTTGTTCAACTTAATGAAAGTTTAGAAAAGTTACAAAATACATACAAAAGATTAAGAGAAATGAAAAGAAACGATGTTGTAAACGCAAATTATGCTGCTGATGGATTTTCGGATTTACCAGATAGTCAATTAATTAGTGAAATTAATGAGACTATCAACAAAATACATGAGATAGAGTTAATTTTGAAGACATGCACAATTATTGATATCGTGCCAAGTGAAATTATTGCAATTGGTAGTGAGTTTACCGCAACTGTTGATTTTTTTGGTGAGAAAGAACCTGAAACTTATGTCCTTGTTGAAAATGGACAAAAAATAGCAGGGAAAAAAATCATATCAATTGCTTCGCCTTTAGGGCAATCAGTATTAGGAAAAACAGTAAATGATAATTTTTCTTACAAAGTAAATAATAATGTTTTTAATGGCACTATTAATAAAATTCATACATGTCCATTAAAGGAAAAGACTATTGTAAAATAGTTTTTTTTCATATATAATGGTATGGTGAAACAGGAGGCAAACTTATGAAAATAAAATATGAATTATTACATAAAGAGAAAAATACTAATGCAAGAAGAGGAAAATTAGCAACAAACTATGGAACATTTGATACACCAATGTTCATGCCAGTAGGGACTCTTGCTACTGTTAAAACGCTTACTCCTGAACAAGTTAAAGAAGTGGGTTCTGGTGTTATATTATCAAATACATACCATTTATGGTTAAGACCTGGAGAAGATGTTGTAGACCATGCAGGTGGACTTCACAAATTTATGAATTATGATGGTCCAATACTTACTGATAGCGGTGGTTTTCAAGTTTTTTCTTTAGCTAAACCAAAGGATATATCTGAAGAAGGAGTAACTTTTAAAAGTCATTTAGATGGTTCAAAACTATTCTTAACTCCCGAACTTTCTATACAAATTCAAAATAAACTTGATAGTGATATTGCTATGAGCTTCGATGAGTGTATCCCTTATCCGGCTAATTATGAGTATGCTAAAGCAAGTACTGAAAGAACTTTAAGATGGGCAAGAAGAGGAAAAGAGGTTTTTAATAATCCTCGTCAATCATTGTTTGGTATAGTTCAAGGTGGCGAATATACAGATCTTAGAGAATATAGTGCTAAGGAAACAGTTAAAATGGATTTTGATGGTTATAGTATTGGTGGTACTAGTGTTGGCGAAGGTAAAGAAACTATGTATAAAATGGTTGAAGATGGCATTAGATATTTACCGCATGATAAGCCAAGATACTTAATGGGTGTTGGAGATCCTATTGATATTATTGAAGGCGTAATTAGAGGTATAGATATGTTTGACTGTGTTCTTCCTACTAGAATAGCTAGACATGGAAATGCTTTTACAAGAGATGGTAAAATAAATATTAAGAATGCCAAATATAAAGAAGACTTTACACCAATTGAAAAAGACTGTGATTGTTATGCATGTAAGCACTATACAAAAGCATATATTAGACATTTAATAACTTGTGAAGAGAGTTTAGGTGGAACTTTATTATCAATTCATAATATTAGATTTTTAATAAAATTAACTGAAGATTTAAGAATAGCAATTGAAAATAATGATATATTACATTATCGTGAAGAATTTATAAATAGATATAATAAAAAAGGAAACTAATATAGTTTCCTTTTTTTGGAATAAAGAGATATTAAGTTTTAGCTACATCTTTATGTCTAGCAATTCCTATCATACTGCCTAAACAACTACAAATAATAATAATTAAATACAAAAGGAAATTTTTCATTTCAAAACTATGATAAAAGATTAAGTTTAATATTAATAAAACAAATGATAATATCATTCCATATTTTATTCCTTCGAGATAACCTTTTTTATTTGATGTAATTCCTAACTTAAAACTTCCTATAAGTATAGATAAAATGAGTATTAATATCTTAAATATATTTACTAATTTAATACTAAACAAACTAAAATAGTTCAAAATAGTTATTAATAGTATTCCTATTAATAGAGTAATAATGGTATATATTAGGCACATTCCTAATTTTTTTAAGTAGTTCATATAATCACCTATAATATTATATTTATTTGTATAATTTAATATTACAAGTACATAATTAAATGGTGATATTATTATGATGATAAGTATAAAATTATGCTTACTATATACTGCACTTGTTTTTATATTTGATATGTTAGACAAAAATAGACTATATAGCAATTTAAATTTCCTTATAATGATAATAACAGTTGGTAGTATTTTTGTTCTGAGTATTATTGATATAGTTGATGTTACGTTTTCGGTTACTTTCTTGTTTTTAAATAAATATATAATTAATAATTATTTTTATAAAAGAAAAAAGAAACAATTTAAACAAAAATCTTATATTAATATGCCAGTACCATTAATTATATCTGGTGATATAAACTACGATTCATTAAAAAAAATTAGGAAAAATTCTTTTTGGTTAATTAATAATATGGAAAAAAACAATTTAGAACTAGAAAATATATACTACGCATTTTATATGAATGATGAAACTTATTTTATTAAACGAAGTTAATATATCTCATATAGGATAATTAGTTTTTTGATTAATAAGTTTGAGATATAGTAAAATTAGTTTGAAGAATAATTGTAAATTAAAAAACTTATATATTTAAGAATGATAAAAAATTAAGAGGTGTATAATTACTTCTTTTTTTTGACAATATACTCTTTTTTTGGTATCATATTTTTAGATAGGAGAATAGTAATGAAAAAGTTTTTTTTAGTTATAGTTTGTAGTATTTTTACATTTATTTTAGCGGGTTGCACAAGTAATAAGAATATTAATTTAGATAATGTATATGAAAATTTAACAGATGATTATACTGATTTTATAAAAGTAGATGAAGATGTATTAACAGGAAATTATGGGATAGATGTAAGTGTATTTAAAGATTATTTAGTGGTAATGAATGAAGCTGGTACAACAAGTAAAATGTACGCTATATTTGAAGCAGGAGATTCTTACGAAGATGCTGAAGATGAAGCCACATACTTTGTAAATAAATACACAGAAAGTTGGGATAATGGTTATTTTCCTGATGAGACAAAGTTAGTTAATGATGGCATTACTGAAAAATACGGTAATTATATTATATATGTAGTAAATGATGATGCAGATAATATAATTACTAAAATAAAATCAAGTAATTAGAAAGGAAGATAACAATGGTTTTTAGTAGCATTCCATTTATATTTTTCTTTTTTCCTATATTTTTAATTTTATATTATGCTGCTCCTTATAAATATAAGAATATTATTCTCTTAATATTTAGTTTAATTTTTTATGCTTGGGGAGAACCAATATATATATTGTTAATGATATTTTCCTCATTTGTTGACTATATATGTGGTCTAAATATAGAAAAGAACAGAGACAATAAGAGGAAAAAAAGATTATTTTTAATTATTTCAATTATTGTTAACCTTAGTTTATTAGGATTTTTTAAATATTCCGATTTCTTAATTGGAATGATAAATAATATATTTCATATTAATATACCACTCCTTAATTTAGCTCTTCCAATAGGAATAAGTTTTTATACTTTTCAAACAATGAGCTATTCAATTGATGTATATAAAGGAACTGTAAAAGTAGAACATAATTTTTTTAATTATATGACATATGTTACAATGTTTCCTCAGTTAATAGCGGGGCCAATTGTTCGATATGAGGATGTTGCTAGAGAACTTAAACATAAAGAAATAACATTTCATAAATTTAGTGAAGGTTTACTTAGATTTATGAGGGGACTATTTAAAAAAGTTCTTATTGCTAACAACGTAGGTTATTTATTTACTGTTATTAGTACAATGACAACAAGCGAAATTTCGGTATTATCTGCTTGGCTTGGTGTAATTGCTTTTAGTTTCCAAATATATTTTGATTTTAGTGGTTATAGTGATATGGCAATAGGTATGGGAAAAATGTTAGGCTTCACATATCTTGAAAACTTTGATCATCCATATATATCTAAGAGTATCACGGAGTTTTGGAGAAGATGGCATATGTCATTGTCGACATGGTTTAAAGACTATGTATATATACCTCTTGGTGGCTCTAGAGTATCAAGGATTATTAATATTAGAAATATATTAATTGTGTGGTTACTAACTGGTTTATGGCATGGTGCTAATCTTAACTTTGTTTTATGGGGTCTATATTATGGAATAGTATTAATATTAGAAAAATTCATCCTAAAGAAATATATAGATAGACTTCCAAATGTTTTAAAACATACCTATACATTATTTTTAATTTTAATTGGGTGGTTAATATTTGCCTTTGACGATATGAATAAACTTGGTAGTTTTGCTAAAATAATGTTTGGTTTTGATGATGTTGATTTTGTTAATAGTAATTTTTTATATTACTTAAAAAATTATTTTATCATTATAATAATTAGTATTATATTCTCTATGCCAGTATATTCAAAGATAAAAGAAACCTTAAGAAAAATTAAGTTTCCAAAAACTTTATTTATTATAGTACTTACTATATATGTTTTATTATTTATAGTTACAATAGGTTATATTGTTAACGATACATATAATCCATTCTTATATTTTAGATTTTGAGGTGAAATATGAAAAAAAATTATAATAAAGTTATTTCCGTTATATTAATATTAATAATATTTAGTCTTTCTATAATTTTTTTTACTGAGCCTAAAAAAGATTTCTCGGATAATGAAAATAGGATTTTGCAAGATTTTCCTGATTTCACAATCAAAAGATTATTTAATGGAAAATATATAAGTGAGTTAGAAGATTATTTAACTGATAATTTTCCTTTTAGAGATAGTTTTATGAGTATTAAAACTAAGACAGATAAACTTCTTGGGAAAGAAGATATTAATGGTGTATACCTATCTAATGATGGATATTTGCTTGAAAAATATAATAAACCACATAATAGTGATAGGCTTGTAAAAGTTTTAAATAATTTTAATAAGACTATTAACTATGTTAATACAAACTTAATGCTTGTTCCTACAAGTATAAGTATTAATAGTGATTTATTACCAAATAATGCCCCAACTTATAATGAAATAGATAATATTAATTATATTTATAAACAAATTCATTTTGATACAATTAATCTTTATGAAACTTTACTAAAACATAATAGTGATTATCAAATGTATTATAAACTTGATCATCACTGGACTAGTTATGGAGCCTACTATGCATATGTAGAATATGCGAAAGCTAATAATTTAAAACCATACAGTCTAAATAGCTTTGATATTAATAAAGTAACCAGTGATTTTAATGGAACATTATATTCTAAAACAAGTGATTATACTAGAGATTCTGATTCCATTTATTCTTTTACTTTACCAAATACTAGTTATACTGTAGATTATGTTTATAGTAAAAAAGAAACAAATTCATTATATGAAGAAAGTTATCTTGAAAAGAAAGATAAGTATTCTTATTTCTTAGATAATAATCATCCTTTAATAGTAATAACAAACAATAATATTAATACAGATAAAGAGTTAATTGTAATAAAAGATAGTTTTGCTAATAGCATTATTCCTTTTCTATCAATTCATTATAAAAAAATACATGTTATTGATCCTAGATATTATAAGACAAGTATTAGTAAATATATTTTGGAAAATAAAGCCATAAATGATTGTTTAATTTTATATAATATTAATACAGTTGATGATGATTTAGGAATTTTTTCTATAAGGTAATAACAGTAATAAAAAAGAGTTGTCTCTTTTTTTCTTATAAAAAAAATGGTATACTATCTGTAGATGATAGGGTGGTAGTATGAAAAAAAAGATAAATGGTTTTTCATTAGTTGAGTTACTTGCGGTTATAATAGTACTAGGAATTATTGCTTTAATTATTATTCCTTCGACTTTGAAAATTTTGGATAAATCAAAGAAAGATTCTTTTGAAAGAAGTGTTGTTGGATTAATAAAAGCTGCAACAAACTATATGGCAGAAAGTGATTTTGAAGATTGGACAAGTGGATTAACTATAGCTAATATTCAAACTAATAATTTGTTTGAAGCAAAGAATCTAGATGCTTTTACAAGTGGAACACTATATAATAACAATGGTACTATTGCTGCTTCCAATGTTACTGATGGAAATTATTGTGCTAATGGAAAAAAGAATAGTTTAACTATTACGAAAGGAAATTGTGTAACAGGTAATGATATTATATATGAGATAGATACTATAAATTTAAGAGATTTTTCCAATTGGAAATCTGGTAATTATAATTGGACTAGTGGTTCTTATGAAGCTTATCCAGCTAGATTATGCTTAAATAATCATATTACTGGAAAACCTAGTACAACTTATAAGGTTACAATTTCTAATACCAGTTATCGAATTTTAATTCGTGCTCTAGATAGTAATCATACATTTATATCAAGTTTTGATTTAGCAACAACAGGTACTTTTACAACGCCTGCTAATACTGTATACTTAGCAATTTCAATATATAATCCAACTTCATCTACATTAACTTATGATTCATATAAGAATTTATTTGAAAGTGGATTTAAAGTAGACATAGTAAAGCAATAAATTTATAGTATAAACTTAATTGCCTAATTAGTTATATTGTGTTATAATTAGTTAGGCTTTTTTAATAAATGAAAGGAGATTTATGAGTAAAATAAAAATATTTGCATTAGGGGGATTAAATGATATCGGTAAGAACATGTATGTTGTTGAAGTCGATAAAGATATATTCTTATTTGATGCAGGATTAAAATATGCGGATGACAAAATGTTAGGTGTTGATTATATTATTCCTAACTTTGATTATTTAAAAGAAAACATAGCTAGAATTCAAGGGTTGTTTATTACCCACGGGCATCAATTACAAATGGGGGCAGTATCTGATATATTAACGGAATTACCTACTTTGAAGATTTATGGTACTGCGTTTACTTTAAATATTTTAAAAGAAGAACTAATTACTGATGGTGTGAAAACTGAAAATTTAATTGAGTTAAAACCTCATCGTAAAGTAGAATTTGGAAGTAATGCTATATTTCCAATTAGTCTTACTCACTCTGTACCAGATACAGTAGGGTATGTACTATATACACCAGATGGAGCTATATTCTATACTGGGAACTTTGCTTTTGATCCTACTATGGTAGGACCATATAAAACGGATATTGGTAAACTTGCTTATGTTGGTAAACAAGGAGTACTTTGTTTACTTAGTGAGTCGTTATATGCAGATAAAAAAGGATATACTTCGCCACAACACAGATGTTCAGGAATATTTCGTGAAATGCTTGGAAAAAACGAAGGAAGAATTCTTTTCAATATATATGATTCTCAAGTTTATAGAATTCAAGAATTATTAACTGAAATAGGTAAAACAAAGAGAAAAGTTGTTATAATGGGTAAAACATTGGAAACACTTATATATAACTGTATCGATAATAATTATGTAAAGTTTGATAAAACTCAAATTGGTAGTATCCATGATGTAAATGAAAGAGGAACTATCGTAATTATTTCTGATGAAAGAGAAAAACCATTCTCAAATATCAAAAGAATAATTAGAGGAATTGATAAATTTATTAAAATTACAACTGCAGATACAGTAGTGTTTGCTTCTCAGGTATATGATGGAATGGAAAAAACAGCTACAGCTGTTTATGATAGTTTAGCTAAATTAGGATGTAACTTAGTTATATTATCAACTAAAAAGTATTTATCGCTTCATGCTTCAAGTGAAGATTTAATGCTTATGCTTGATTTAATGCAACCAAAATACTATTTACCTGTAATAGGTGAGTATAGACATCAAGTTGCTAATGCTGAAGTTGCTAAGCAAATAGGTATGAAAGAAGAAAATATTCTTCTTAGATTAGATGGTGAAGTAATAACTTTTGAAAATGGTAACTTAGTTAACAATAATGAAAAAGTTAAAGTTGACGATATTTTAATAGATGGTAAAACAATAGGTGATATTGGTGAGGCAGTATTAAAAGATCGAGAAGCTCTTAGTGATAATGGTATAGTTGTTGTAACAGCAACTATAGATAGAGCGACAAAAAAAGTCTTAGCAGGACCAGAAATATTAACACGTGGTTTTATTTATATAAAAGATAATATAGATATAATTAAAGAAGCTGAAAGAATTTCGTTAGAAGTAATTAACGATAATATAAAAGAAAGCTACGTTGATTTTAATAAAATAAAAGCTGGTATTAGAGATAAAGTTGGTAGATATTTATATGCAGAAACAGAATGTAAACCAATGGTTCTACTTGTTATGCAAGAGGTTTAATGCCTCTTTTTTTGTTAATAATTTATTTATAGTTATGATATAATTATAATAGAGGTGGTAATATGAAAGAAATAATTGTAGAGAATTTAGGCTCGTCTGGTTTACTTATTCCAGGGGCAATTATAATATTGATATTATTTATTGTATTACGTTTTTTTAAGGCACTATTTTCATCATCATTCATAGGTTTTTTGTTATCATTAGTTTCATACTCAGTATATGAATATATATATTTTAACTTCCCAACTGTTGCATGTTTAGCGTTTCTACTTTGTCTTACTGGTTTTGGTAAAAGTGGTATTATCGGTAAGGTATTTGCACTAATTGGTTTAATTTTATCAGGTTATATTATTATTCATACACTGGGATTTATTTAAAAGAAGTTTAATACTTCTTTTTTATTGATATAAGATGTAAAAAATTATATAATAAAAAAAGAAGGTAGGAAATTATATGAAATTAGTTGTTTTAATATTGAAAGAAGAAGAAGTACTAGATAAGTTTGTGAAAAGATGTACAAACAGTAATATAAAGAACATTACTGTTATTGAAAGTGATTCATATGAAACTGAAAAAGTTGGTAGTAAAAGAAAACATGAATCTAATATACTTAATTCTATAAGATACATTCTAGATTATTATAATGATGAAAGTAGAACAATATTAATTCCTGTAAATACTGAGAAATTAGAAGAAGTAAAAAATATTATTAAAAGTTTAGTACCAAGTGAACAATATACTTTGATGGTTATTAATTTAGAAGAAATAATAGGACTTGAAAAGTAATGGAAGTTTTATTTGATTTATCTATAATATTTGTTTTTGGTTTATTAATTGGGCAAGCTTTTAAAATAATAAAGTTACCAGAAGTAATTGGGTACTTAATATCTGGTATTGTTATAGGTCCTTATGTTCTTAATTTAGTTACTGCAGATAGTCTAAATAGTATGGAATTATTTTCGACAATTGCTTTATCTTTTGTATCCTTCTTAATAGGTGCTGAATTTAAATGGAAATATGTAAAAAGACTTGGTATCAAACCTTTTGTAATAGGTTTAACATGCTCAGTATTTACCATGCTTGTTGTAACAGGATGTCTATACTTATCAGGCAATAATTTAAGTTTTTCTTTAATTATGGGTGCCATAGCGGCAGCTACAGCACCAGCTGCTATAATGATGATTGTTAAAGAGTATAAAGCAAAAGGTGAAGTAACTGATACTATGCTTAGTGTTATAGCTATTGAAGATGTTAGTTCAGTAGTCATATTTGGATTTACAATAGTAATAGCTGAATATTTAGAAGTAGGGAGTGCTACTTTATCTGGATTATTAGAGCCTTTTTCTGAAATAGGTATTTCTTTAGTTATGGGCACAGTTTTAGGTCTATTTCTAGGTATAACTGCAAAACTTTTTAAAACTAAAAATAATATTATATGTATGATACTAGTAACTGTTTTTACTGCCATATTAATAGCGGATTACGCAGGAATATCTTCACTTCTTATGTGCATGATTACTGGAATAGTTTTTGTTAATGCATACAATAGAATATTTACAGATAAAGTGTTAGATGCAATGGATATAATATCTTCACCACTAATGATAGTATTTTTTGTAATAAGTGGTGCTAGTTTAGATTTTAAAGTCCTTCCAGAAGTAGGACTAATAGGAATAATATTTATATTATCAAGAGCATTTGGTAAAGTATTTGGTGCTTATTTAGGGGCATCATTAGGTCATAGTTCTAATAATGTGCGTAAATATTTAGGGCCAACATTACTTTCTGAAACGGGTATTGCTATTGGACTTGCTTTAGTTGCTAAAGAAACATTTCCTAATTATGGAGATACATTAATAACGATAACCATCGCATCAAGTTTTATATTTGATATGATAGGACCATTTTTAGTTAAAATGAGTTTGAAGAAAGTTGAAGAAATAAAATAATATATATTTATTAAAAATCAAGTAGATAGATCTTCTATCTACTTTTCTAATACCCTTGAAAAAAATACCTATTTATGGTATCATCTTTAGGTGGAAATGAGTGATTTATATGCAAATACCTAGTTTAAAAGAAGCACAAAAAAGAACTAGTAGAAAAATAGAGATAAAAACTGATGAGTATGTCTTAAATGACAATTTAAAAGTTTTAGGTAAAAACAAAAAATATTTCATTAAGACCTATGGGTGTCAAATGAATGAACATGATTCTGAAAATATAAAAGCAATTCTTGAAGATATGAGTTTTATAGGAACTGAAAATATGGAAGAAGCTGACTTTATATTATTAAATACATGCGCTATTAGAGAAAATGCTCATAATAAAGTATTTGGTATGCTTGGTAGAATTAAGCATCTTAAAGAAACAAAACCAGATATTATTACAGGTGTATGTGGTTGCATGATGCAAGAAGAAGCAGTAGTAGATGAAATAATTAAGAAATTTAAATGGATGGACGTTGTATTTGGTACACATAATATTCATAATTTACCTAATATTTTAAATACTGCATTATCAAAAAATGCTTTAGAAGTAGAAGTACAAAGTATTGAAGGCGATGTTTTAGAGAATATCCCAGTAAAAAGGGATAGTAAGTATAAAGCATGGGTTAATATTATGTATGGATGTGATAAATTCTGTACTTATTGTATAGTACCTTATACAAGAGGAAAACAAAGAAGTAGAGAGCCTAAGTTTATATTAGATGAAGTTAAAGAACTTATTAAAGATGGTTATAAAGAAATAACTCTTTTAGGGCAAAATGTAAATGCCTATGGAAAAGATTTAGATATTAATTATACTATGTCTAATTTACTTGAAGATGTAGCTAAAACAGGTATAGCGCGTATTAGGTTTGTTACTAGTCATCCTTGGGATTTTAACGATGATATGATAGATATTATTAGTAAATATAATAATATTATGCCTTATATTCATCTTCCTCTTCAGTCTGGTTCATCTAAAATATTAAAATTAATGGGTAGAAGATATACTAAGGAAGATTATTTAGTTTTATATGATAAACTTAAAAGAAAACTTCCACATAGTTCTATAACTACTGATATAATTGTTGGTTTTCCTGGTGAAACAAGAGAAGATTTTGAAGAAACACTTGATGTTGTTAATAACTGTAAATTCGATTCAGCATTTACTTTTGTATTTTCGCCAAGAATAGGTACACCGGCTTGTCGTATGAAAGATGATATAACTATGACTGAAAAGAATAATAGATTATATGAATTAAATGATTTGGTAAATAAATATGCTAAAGAGGCAAATGATAATTACAAAGACAAAATAGTACCAGTACTTTTAGAAAACTATAGTGAAAAAGATGAAACTATGCTTATGGGATATACTGATACAATGAAACTTGTTAATGTTAAAGCTGATCCTAAATATTTAGGAGAGATAGTAAATGTTAAAATTAACGATGTTAAAACATGGAGTATGGATGGAATTATTGTAGACTAAAAGGAGGTTATTTTATGAAGAATAACAAACTAGTTTTAGCACTTATAATGGGACTTGCAATAGGTTTAACAATCGGTGCAGTTACAACATATTTTATTATGAAAACAGGGCAAACAAAACAAATTGAAGAATATAAGAGTGAGAATCTTACCATCACTCAAAAACTAACTTTAGAAATTAAAAAGTTAACACTAAAAAGTGCTACATATAATTATGTAGATGCTGTTGAAAATGCTGTATCAGTATTAAAAGAAAAAGACAGTAAGTATACAGTAAAATCAGGTATGTATATGCTAAAACAAACAAATTTATTAACAGAAGTTAATGAAGAAACATTAGAAGTATTACCTGATGCTGTAACAATATCTGATATTGATTTTGGAAAAGAAGGTCCAAACCTAAATAGTATGGTTTATATTAATGAAAAAGGTAAAGTTAGTGAAGCGGTATTTTATGTAGATGGTTTTCAAATCACATATGATATAGTTGGTACTAAAGTGACAGAAGTAGAGAAATAACATTATATTTAGTTAATTAAGATAGGAGAAATAAAATGCATTTTTTAAGAAAAAATTCAACTAAAGCTAAAAACATTCAAATGTTTAGAAAAAAAGAATTTAATTTAAATAAGTTTATAAATGACTATTATATGGATCAAAATAGTGCTTATATAACTGTTAAAGTTGATGATTATAGTGATATTGTATCTAAATATTCTGTTGATAATTATGAATGGATTAATAGAGATTTTGCTGATCATTTAGAATTAATGGCATACTATATTCCAGTTGAGGAACCAATAGTAATTGAAATAACTGGTAAAAAATTCACAGATGAGCAAAAGAAAGTAATTGAAAAAGTTATTAAAACATATTTTGGTCTTAAACTTGGTGATAAAATGCTTCTTCTAAATGAGAATCGTGATAAATACTTAATTCTTTTAGTATTTGGTGTTTTAAGTTTTTTAATGTTCTACCTTTTATTTATGGAAAATATAATAGGAACAGTCCTTGAAGTTGGATCATTAGTGTTTTGGTTTATTATGTGGTCATTTGCGGATTTAGCATTCTTACAAAGAAACAATTTAAAAATTGATAAACTGGAAGCTGGGCAGTTGTCGTCTGCAAAAGTGGCATTTTTAGATCAAGATTAAAAGGAAATATTTATTTTCTTTTTTTGTTGTAGATCTTTGACAAGATTTCAATTTATACTTTTACTTTTAACAAGCAAAATGATGGTTCATACACTTTATATAGTATAAAAAAAGAATCATAAATATAGAGTCTTGGATTTAATAGATAAAATCCAAGATTTTTATTTTGGGTAGATTAAATTATTTTATATGTGTTATAATTATACTAGGTGATAGTATGAGAGAGAATAAAGGTTTTACTCTAGTAGAAATGCTAGGGGTACTTATTATATTGATAGTGGTATTTATGATAATGTTCCCTTCACTTACTAAAATAATAAAAGATACTAATGATAAAATAGATAATGCTACAATAACGGTTATAGAAGATGCGACAACTGATTTTTTATTAGAAAAAAATGATATATATCCTAAGAATGATGATTATACTTATTGTATAACTATTGAACAACTTATTGATAATGGAAATTTAACTAATAAAGAGATATCATCTTTAGATGATACAGATAAGTTTGTTAAAACAACTTTTGAAAATGGAAAAAGTGTATATGTTTTAACTGATACATGTACAGTTTCAAAACCTAATATTGAGTTTGCACTTATTGGTAATAACAATATGTCTTTTGAAGTCGGGGTAGGAGGACAATATGTTGAACCTGGTGCAAATGCTAAAAATAAGGCTGGGGAAGTAGTAAGTTATGTAACAGAAATTATTAATAAAAATAAGGTGACAGTTGCATATGTTGATACCACTAAAATAGGTGTTTATACTGTAAAATATATTGCAACAATAGATGGAAAAGATTATGCGATTGAAAGAATAGTCAAGGTAATTGATACGACTTCGCCAACCATTACAGTAAATCCAACTACTGAAACTATATCTGTTACAAATAAAACATATAATGTTCTAAGTGGAGTGACCTCATCAGATAATAGTGGTGTATCTCCAAAAATAACAGCTAGTACTAATTTAAGTTTAGGACAAACTGGAAATTATACTATAACATACACAGCTATAGATTCTAGTGGTAATAAAACAACAGCAAAAAGAACCGTTATAATTTCTAGTGGATCACTTGTTAGTATATCAATAGGAGTAACTAGTGTAACACATGAAATAAATTCTGGGGTTTATGTTGATCCAGCAGTTAATGCACAAGATATATCAGGTAATGATTTAACATTACAAATTGTTAAAACAATAAGAAAAAATGGTAATATTGTTAGTAGTGTTGATGTTGATAAGATAGAAAAATACTATATAACATATAGTATTACTAGAGAAAATGTAACATATAGTGAGACAAGGACTGTCAATATAGTCGATACCACTAAGCCAGTTATAACAGGTGCAGGTGACACTAACATATATGTTACAGATAATACTTACAATGTTATGGCTGGAGTATCAGTAACAGATAATAGCGGCGAGATTATTACAATTAATACTGTATCTAATTTAACATTGGGTATTGTTGGCAGTTACAGTGTAACTTATACAGCGACAGACTCATCAGGTAATACAGCAACAGTTATAAGAATAATAAATGTTTTAGATAATATTTTACCAACTATAGCTTTTAGTAGGAACGGAACTGGTGAATATTTTAAAAATAGTAGTACAATAGTGACAGTTAGTGATAATGTTGCGGTGAATGCAAGTAGTTTAAAATATTTATGGAGTACAAGTACTAGCACTCCTTCTGAATCTTCATTTGTAACATCCTTTTCAAATGGTGGAACAATTAATACACCAACAGAAGTAACAGGAATTTATTATTTATGGGTTTTAGGAAAAGATAGTAGTGGAAATATGAAAATTACAAGTAGTGGTGCCTTTTATGTTGATAATACTGCCCCTGCGATTACTTTGAATGGCTCAAATTCAATTTCAATTTATGTTAATACAGCTTATAATGAATTAGGTGCAAATGCAACTGATGCACATAGTGGTATTAGTGGAAACATAATGATAACGGGAACAGTAAATACATCTTCACCAGGAGTTTATTCATTAACATATAGAGCAATTGATTGGGCTGGAAATTATTCTGCTCAATTAACTAGAACTGTAACAGTAAAACCTTATACAGTATATGCAAATGGTACAGCAGTATATTTTAATCCAGTAAGTGGAGCAAAATGTACATCGGGTGAAGCAGTAAGTACAACCGGTACTAAAACAGGATGTATGAAATGGTTCGCATTTATTGATGGCGGCTCAACAACTAGTACTATTAATTTAATCTTAGATCATAATACATCCGCATCAGTAGCTTGGAATTCATCAGGATATAATACAAGTGGTCCAAGCAATGTTACGACACAGCTTAAAACAGATACTAGTTCTTGGGCAGGAGTACCTACAAGAACTGACAATTATGTATTAAGCAACGGAACAGCGAGTTATACAATAAATTACAGCACATATAAAGCTAGATTAATAAAGGCAAGTGAAATAGCAACCATTACGGGCAATGCTGCTTTTGTTGAGACGACATCAACTTCTTCAAGTTACTTTTATTTAGATAGTAATAATCAAACACAAACAGCAACCACAACAGGTGCTAGTAGATTTGCATGGTTATTTAATTATACTAAGGATTGTACTGGATATGGATGTAGTATTGCTGATGCTAGTGTCTGGGGTTATTGGACTTCTACTGCTGTTGCTAGTAATAACACCTATGCTTGGCGCGTTTCTTGTTATGGCAGATTTGACTTTGACAACAAAGGAGTTAGTGCCAGTTATTCTGGTGTACGTCCTGTTATAACAATATCAAAAGTATTACTAGATTAAAATAAAAAGTAAAATTTTCAAAGTAATAAACTAAAAGTAGACATATCAAATAAGATATAGTCTACTTTTTGTATAGCTTTAAATTATTAATAAGAACTTTTGAAGAACCTGTTTATAATATTAGTAATTTATTTATTTTTTTATTTTCTTTACATTCCATAAATCATAACATGTAACAAAGATAATACCAAAGATGATTGATATAACAAGACCCCACATACCTATTCTAAATGTTGTAAATAGAGCTAGTGCAGAAGTTTTTATAATAATGCCTATCAATGTTCCATACATGCTTATTTTTGCTTTTCCCATGGCTTGTAAACTCGCTGAAAGGGGGGATTGAATATATTGCAGTAAAAATACAGGAGCAAGAATTTTTACATAGTTTATACCTTCGTCAGTATTATAAATAAATTTTAGAAAGAATTCTGGATAATTAAATAATACTACTGTTACAGGAATACCAACAATTAATGAGAAAAAGATTGCTTGTTTAATTTTTCTTCTAACATTAATCATATCTTTACAGACATAACTTTTAGAGATTACAGGTATTAAAGCCTGACTAATAGCCATTGTAAAAAAAGAAGGTAAAAGAAGCATAGGTAAAACATAACCATTTATTACCCCATACTCTCTTGTTATAAAAGAACTACTATAACTTAAACTTAATAATATATTAGTAAGAATTATTGGTTCAAAAAAATAACCTATATTTCCAATTAATCTACTTATAGTAGTGGGTATACTTATACTAAATACACTGGACAAATTATTTTTATTTGGTATTAAATCGTTCTTTTGTATTTTAAAGTTCTTTGGCAGAAAGAAGAATAAAATGAGAATAGATGTAAGTTCGCTTACAACATTTGAAAGTATTATAAATGCAATCGCATAGTCTAGTCCCTTTAATAAAAAAACTGGAACTCCTAGAAAAATAATAATTAATCTAACTACATCTTCAACTATGTTTGATATAACATGAGGGAACATTCTTTGTTTACCAAAAAAGTAACCCCTAAGAATACTTGATATACTTATAAATGGTAAAACAAACCCAATGCAAATAAGACCATATCTAGTATTGCTTTCATGTAGTAAATTATTTGATATAAAGCTACTAGAAATTATTAATATAAATATAATAATTAGATTTAAGATTAATGATATAGGAATAGTAGTAAAAACTAAATTCTTATTATTTTTAGTTTCTTCAGCTACTAATTTTGATATGGCAACAGGAAACCCTAATTGAGCAAATGCTATAAGTAAGCTGAAAGTAGGCATAATAAGCATATAAGTTCCTATACCCTCAGTGCCTAAAATTCTAGTCATGACTATTTTTATTATCATACCTAGTATTTTAGTAACAAGTCCTCCAATTAGTAATATAAATGTTGATTTAATAAATTTATTTTTCATGATTCACCTTAGTTATTTATATGCTTGTCAGCCTATATTTATGGTTATATAATTTAATTTGCATATATAAAAAGTAATGAGTATCATATGTAAAAAATAGATTATATTAAAAAATGTACACCAAAAGTACATAATTCTAAAAAAGATATTGTTTTTTTATTTTTTGATAGTAAAATGTAATTAGAGTTTAATACATTATAGAAAATGGTGAGTGTAATGAAAGATAGTAAGGGCTTCGGATTAGTAGAGTTAATGATTGTACTTGCGATAGTTGTTTTTATACTAGATATAAGTATTCCAAAAGTCCAATCATATATTAGTAATAAAAAAGAACATGAAGATAATAGTGCTGTTTTAGAAGTAGCAGTATATAATGTAAAAACATATATTAACGAACTTAATAAAAGTTTGATTTTGGATCTTAAAGATAGTGGAAGCTATTATGTTTCCGATATGAAAGTTACAATTAAGGGGACGCTTCCTAGTGGTGATAGTTGGATTGTTATTGATGATAACAAAGTTATTCAGGGTTTGTTTAAACAACCTTGTGGTAAAAGTTATGCATATATTAGTTATGATGGAGAACAATACGAGATATTAGAGGATGCAGAGTTAACAGTTAAACCATAAAAAAATTATATAAATAGTTAGTGTATTTATATATAAAGTATTAAGAATTAAGAGGTGTTTTTGTGTTACATAATGAATTAAATAAAAAGTCAGTTAAATTCAAAGAAAAAATTCCAACGATGCTTAAAGTATTTATGATTTTTCCAGCTATTCTTGTAACTTTACCATTTTTGTTGATTGTTTTTTTAAATTTATCAAATTTATGGTTTTTGCCATTTGCACTAGGATGGTGCGCTTTAGTTTTTTTAACCATGTTTTATCGCTTTAATTTGGTATCAAGAATAATACTTACTGATGAAAAAATAATTGTACCTAATAGGGGTTATCATAGACATTCTAGTGATGTAAGTGGAACTGTAATTATACGAAATGGGCAAATTATGATACCTTTTAAAGAATTATTAGAAATTAATGTAAAAGAAAAAACAATTTATTTAACATATAAGGGTTTATCTAATAACATAGTATTAAATCTTTCTAATAGCAAAAAGTTTATTTTAACGCTAAACAAAAAACTATTAGCACAAGGAATAAATATTCCAATAAATATAAATGAAACCGAAACTTACAAGAATAACACTTTGCAGTTTAATAATAATACATTAAAGAACATGCCTACAATAATACTATTTATAATTTTTTTTGCATATCCTAATTTTGCTGGTTTTTATGATATTTTGAATGGACACTTAATTGATAGTCTTATTTCTACGGTATTAACTGCTTTAGTAACTATTATGTTTTTTACTGTTATCTTTATATATAAAGATACATTAACACTTTCTAATGAAGGAATTATTCAATCAACTAAAATAGGGGATATTGATTTAGGAGAGAAAAAAATTCTTTATACAGATATCGTCAAAATAAAAGAAACAAATTGGAGAGTTGATATTAGAATAAAATCAAAAGGATATATTTATTTTGTTCCAACAAACAAAAAACAGTTTTATTTAGAACTATGTAAGAGAGTTGATAAATTAAATAATAAAATATAAAAGTGTTAGAAATTTTAAATCTAATATAAAAAAATGAGTAATTTTTAATTTACTCATTTATTTTATATATAAATAATTTGTCTAATGTTCTAGTATAAGCTACATATTTTTCGGTTAAACTATAATTTTCTTCAATAACTAATACTCTGGAAAATTCTAATCCTTTAGCTGTTTTGACACTATATACTTCATAATCCTTGCTTCTTAATTTTTCTTCTAATTCGATATCCTTTGTAATTATTACAATATCTTTATTACTAAAACTTTCAAGTATATTATCATATACTTCTTTTTTATTTATATTAGAGATACTTACTTCATCACTATTAATACCCATTGAAATCATTTTGTTAGAAATAAACTGATTACAATAATTAGTTATCTGTTTACTATTACGATAGTTTTCTTGTAATTTATAATTTAATACTTTATCAGTATAGAGGATTTCTTTAATTAAACAATTTAATCCATCTATACTTTTTTTATCAATATATTTTAAGATATTTTGATTAACATCACCGTATAAATTCAAATGAGGACCTTTTTCCATATTAGCAATTAATCTAAATTCATTATCACTATAATCTTGCATTTCATCTATAAACATATATTTGTAATCGTTATAAGTTGTGAATCCGTATTTCTGATATAACCAAAGTATTATATAAATATAACATTTATTGCATCTATCTTTATTAATATAATTCTTTATATTTAATCCGAATTTCTTTGATAAATCATGATATATAATATCAAGTAGTTTTTTTAAATTATCTTTTTTTAAATATTTTTTTGTTAACCCTTGTAATTCTAAAAGTTTATTTTTTTCATCTAGTGTTTTCCAGTATGAACTGTTAAGTAATTTTTTTATCATGTTATCATTACTAGTTATAGATGATAGTATTTTGTTTTTATCAAAAATTAGTTTATTATTTGTTTTAATAAGTTCTTGATACTCTTTAAAATAGTTATTTATTATTTCGTCCAGGTAATTTAGAAAAATATCACTATAAATAAACTTTAACATATCTTCGTTTTCATCATCTTTATCTACTATTTTAACTTTAAAAGAGGGGATATAAGTTCTAATTTTTTCTAAATAGTATTCTTCCATAGGTAGCATTTTAATTGTTGTAAGCGATAAACTTCTATTTATTTTAGAAAGTTTTGATTGAAATATTCTAGACGGAGTAATAAAAACTAATTTGCTTTTATTCATATCTTTATAATTATAAAGTAAATATGAGAGTCTGTGTAAAAGAACTACTGTTTTACCAGAGCCAGCCACACCCTGAACAATACTATTAGTAAATAAGTCATCTCTAATAATAGAGTTTTGATTAGACTGTATTGTTTTAATTATATCGGTAAACTCATTACGAGTTTTTTTAGATTCAAGTACTTTTTGTAAGAAAGTATCTTGGATATTCATGTCAGATCCTCTTTTATAAGAATCATATATATTTATAAGAACTGAGTTATCAATTTCAATTTGTCGTTTTAAGTTCAATTCGAATTTACTATCCCCATAAGTAAAGTCATCTTGATTATTCATATAATATAAGTTAGCAACAGGACTTCGCCAATCATATACTAAGTTTTTCTTTTGGTCATCTATAATACTTTTCTCGCCAATATACATCATTAAATTTTCAATATCATCTTCTTCAATAATTTTTAAATCCATTCTACCAAAGTAGGGGTTATTTTTTGTATCATCAAATTCTTTTAAGATTCTACCTGAATTATATATTCGATTTTTACAATTTTGAAAATATTTACGTTCATCCCAATTAGGTGTACCAATATTTTCGACTTCCTTTTTTAGTTTTTCAGTAGTATCAATAGTTTTTTGGATTTTTTGTTCGACAATGGCTAGTACTTCTTTTAAATAACCTTGTTCTTCTTTAAAGTCATCCATCTTTTTATCCTCCTCTAAACAACGCAAAAAACCACATTTTCATGTAGTATGTAATTACATTTGTGGTTTTTGCAAAACGTCTATTTAATTATATAATGTATATAGGCTAAAAGCAATATAAATAAACAAAAATAATAGAAAATGCTTTTAAAAATTTATAAATTAATATATAATGTAACTAGGCATAAGCATGGAGGTATTTTTATGGACATTGAATTTGGTTCATTAGAAGAACTTTATAAAAGATTAAAACCAGCTTTGAAAACCAAAACCGAGGAAATGCGTCGAGATGGCTTTGATTATATCAAAGAAGAAGATGTATGGAATTATTTAAAAGAAGTAAAATGGAAAACATCTAGAAATTTAAATTTATATCAAATGGTAAGTGATGTACTTAATATTGATAATATTTTAATTGATAGTTATTTAAAAGATAAACTTAATTCAAAAGATAGGAAAGTTTATTTTGAGTAGGAGGAATTTACATGGTGAAGAAAGACAAGAATAATAATTTTAATTTTATAAAGAGTACATTAATAATAGCTGTTATTTTAATAACAATTGGTTTAATTACTCCAACATTATTAAAGAATTTGAAATTTGGATTAGATTTACAAGGTGGTTTTGAAGTTTTATATCAAGTTGAAAGTTTAAATGGTGAAAAAGTTACTACTGATATGGTAACTAACACATATAAGACTATTTCTAAGAGAATCGATTCTCTTGGTGTTAGTGAACCAGAAATAGTTGTTGAAGGTGATGACCGCATCCGTGTTCAATTAGCCGGGGTTACTGATCCTGCTGACGCTCGTAAAACACTTAGTTCAGTGGCAAGTTTATCATTTCGTGACTCATCTGATAAATTACTTATGAGTAGTGATGTACTTAAAGCTGGTAGTGCTAAAATAGGGCAAGATGCAAGTGGTAATCCAGCTGTTTCACTTACTATATCTGATAAAGATGAATTCTATAAGGTTACTAAAGAAATTAGTGAAACAAAAGATAAATTAATAGTAATATGGCTTGATTATGATGGAACTTCATCATATGAAAAGCAAGCAGGAAAATGTGGTGGAGATAACGCAGCTGGCTGTTTAAGTGCTGCTACAGTATCACAAGGATTTGCTAGTGATGTTATTATTCAAGGAAATTTTACAAGTGATGAAGTATCAGAACTAGTTAGTTTAATTAATTCTGGATCTTTACCAACAAAACTATCAGAAATATCATCTAAAACAGTAGAGGCATCATTTGGAGCTAATTCACTTGAACTTACTGCTAAAGCTGGTATTATGGGCGTAGCTGGAATTATGCTTATTATGATACTTATATATCATTTTGCTGGTTTTATAGCTAGTATTGGTATATTAATTTATACATTCTTAACATTTGTATCTTTCTGGTTATTTGGTGGAGTTCTTACTCTTCCTGGAATAGCAGCTTTAGTTATAGGTATAGGTATGGCTGTTGATTCATGCGTTATATCATTTGCCAGAATAAAAGATGAACTTAAAGAAAACATAAGATTAGAGGGAGCTTATAGAAAGGGTAATCAAAACTCATTTATGGCTATCCTAGACTCTAATTTGACAACACTTATATCAGCAATCGTTTTATTTATACTTGGTGAAAGTAGTGTAAAAGGTTTTGCGACTATGTTAATTATAAGTACAATTGTTACAATGGTTATAATGGTATTCCTAACAAGAAATTTACTAGGATTATTTGTTAAAACAGGTATGTTTGATAATAAATTAAATTTCTTTATTGGATTTAAGAAAAACAAGAAACCTAGAAAACAATTTAACTTTATAAAAATACGTAAAGTTGTATATGTTTATATGGCATTACTTGTTATTGTAGGGGCTGTGTCATTATTTACTAATAAATTAACATTAGGAATTGACTTTAAAGGTGGTTCATCAATTGGTATTACTAGTGATGAAAAACTAGATATTGATAAAATAGAATCCGAGCTTGAAGATATGGGATATACTTTATATGACTCAGAGGTAATTAGTGATAATAATGTAATTTTAAAGGTAGAAGATTCTTTTAATGAAGAAGAAGTATTAAAAACTGAAACTCATTTTAATGAAGAGTATAAAGCAACTACAACAATTGGTGTAGTTTCAAATATGGTTAAAAGAGACTTAGTTAAAAATGCTATTCTTGCTGTTATTGTAGCGATTTTTGCAATCCTTTTATATGTTTCATCTAGATTTAGATTCAGTTATGCTATAACAGCAATTATCGCATTATTACATGACGCCTTTGTTATAATAGTTGCATTTAGTTTATTAAAACTTGAAGTAACAAGTATCTTTATCGCAGCTATTTTATCAATTATAGGATTCTCTGTTAATGATACAATCGTTTCATTTGACCGAGTTAGAGAAACTTTACATAATGAGAATGATGGCATAATCAAGTCGCCAAAACAACTTGAGGATGCTATCAATGAAGCAATAAATTTAACTTTAGTTAGATCTATAATTACTACACTTACAACTTTAATCCCTGTAGTAATGCTAATATTATTTGGGGCACACGAAATAATTAACTTTAATATGGCTATGTTCTTTGGTTTAATAGCTGGTGTTTTATCTACAGTCTTTATTGCATGTCAATTATTCTATGAAATTGAAATTAGAAGAATTGGTAAACCAGTTAAGAAAAAATGGTATGAAGAACCAGATGAAAAACCAAAAAAGAAAGATATGAAAAAAATAGATAAAGAAAAAAATACAACTAAAAAGAAAACTAAATAGTTTTCTTTTTCTTATATAAAATAGAAAGATTAAAAGATGGTTATATGATTAATTATTCTTGATAAAGAATACTAATTATTATATAATTGTTTTATTGGAAGTTACGGTGAACAGTATGAGAAAAGATAAACCAAATTTAACATTTGAAGAATTAAGAGATAAATTATGTACTTATATGACTGAAGAAAGCGATTTAGATTTAGTTAGAAGTGCATATATGTTTGCTTTTGAAAAACATTTTGGTATAAAGCGCTTAACGGGTGAAGATTATATAGTTCATCCTCTTAATGTTGCCTATATTTTGACTGAAATATACGCCGATGCTCCAACAATATGTGCTGCTCTTTTACATGATGTAGTAGAAGACTGTGATGTTACAAAGGACGAGATTGAAGAAAAGTATGGTTCTGAAATAGCTCTTCTTGTTGATGGCGTAACTAAGATAAATAGACTTAATTTTAATGGTGATAATGAAGCTATGATAGCAAATCATCGTAAGATAATTGTAGGTCTTTCTGAAGATGTTCGTGTTATTATAATAAAACTTGCTGATAGACTTCATAATATGCGAACACTATGGGTATTACCTGAAAAGAAACAAAAATTAAAAGCTAAAGAGACATTAGAAATATTAACTCCTATTGCGCATAGACTAGGTATTGGTAGTATAAAAAGTGAACTTGAGGATTTATCTCTTCGCTACTATAAACCAGATGTTTATTTTGAAATAGTAGAAAAGCTTAATCAGTCAAAGACTGAGAGAGATGGATTAGTTGAAAGTATGATGAGTAGTGTTTCTGATTCTTTAAATGAACATGGTATTAAACACGAAATAAAGGGAAGAGCTAAAAGTATATATAGTATCTTTAAAAAACTTGATAAAGGTAAAAAATTTAGTGATATATATGATTTGCTGGCTCTTAGAGTCTTTGTTGAATCAGAGGCAGAGTGTTATCAAGCGCTTGGAATAATTCACTCTAAATATAGACCTATACCAAAGAGATTTAAAGATTATGTAGCTATGCCAAAAACAAATATGTATCAATCACTTCACACTACTGTATTTGGTGAAGGTGGACAATTATATGAAATTCAAATAAGAACATATGTAATGGATCAAATAGCGGAACTTGGTATTGCTTCACACTGGTCTTATAAAGAAAAAGGTTCTAATGTTAGGGCTAATATGCAAAATGCTATGGAACAAAAATTACAGTTCTTTAGAAATATAATGGATCTTAAAAACGAAGAAGCTAATGATGCTGAATTTGTTCAAGCAGTTAGTGAAGACATATTAAAAGAAAATATATATGTATTTACTCCAAAAGGAGATGTTATTGAACTTCCAGATGGGGCAACTCCTATTGATTTTGCTTATCGTGTACATAGTGGTGTTGGAGATAAAATGGTAGGAGCTATTGTTAATAATAATATAGTTCCACTTGATTATAAACTAAAAGATAATGACATAATAAAAATAAACACTAATAAAAATAGTGCAGGTCCATCTAGAGAATGGATTAATATGGCCTATACTTCACAAGCGAAAAACAAGATAAAAGCATTCTTTAATAAAATAGATAAAGAAGGTTATCTAAAGAAGGGTGAAGAAATATTAAAAGAAGACTTCCGTAAAAAGAAGATAGTCTTTAATGATTTCTTATCTCCTGAAAACATAGATAAAATATTAAAGGAATTAAAGTTTTCTGGTATTGAAGAATTATATATTAATATAGGCAATGGTAAAGTTACTTCAACGAATATTATAAATATTGTAAATGGTGATAATGTAAGTAAGGCTGATTTAATTTTAAAGAAAGCAACAACAACTACTGAAATAATTTTACCTACAATAAAAAACGATATTTTAGTAGAAGGAATAGATGAAATTAAAGTAAATGTTGCATCTTGTTGTAAACCAATTCCAGGTGATCGTATTATTGGCTACATAACTAAAGGAAATGGCATAACTGTTCATAGGGCAGTATGTCCTAATGTTAGTGAACTTGAAGAAAGATTAATTGATGTTAAATGGAATGATCAAAGTACTAAAAAATATCCTACTGCTTTACTCGTAAGAGCCGATAATAATAAAAATGTTCTTTTAGATATTATTTCAAAAACATCTAATTCTGACATAACTGTACAAAGTATTAATTCTATGAATTCCAAAGAAGGATTTATATTTGAAATAACAATATTAGTTGAATCAAAGGAAAAACTTATGAAGTTTATGAATGATTTACTTATTATTCCTAGTGTTGGAGATGTCGAAAGGATTATTAAATAATGCGTTTAGTTATTCAAAGAAGCAAAGAAGCAAGTGTTACAGTTAGTAATAAAGTAGTAGGACAAATAAATGAGGGTCTTGTTATACTTGTTGGTTTTACTGATGGAGATAATGAGAAAATAATTGATAAAATGATTAGTAAGGTCATTAACTTAAGAATCTTTGATGATGAAAATGGTATCATGAATAGGTCATTACTGGATGTCGGAGCTTCTATTCTTAGTGTTTCACAGTTTACATTGTATGCTGATACTAGAAAAGGCCGTAGGCCTAGTTATATTAAAGCCTTAAGAGGCGAAGAAGCGATAATTTTATATGATAAATGGAATGAAAATTTAAGAAAGACTGGTATAAATATTGAGACAGGGATATTTGGTGCTGATATGAAAGTAGCATTAATTAATGATGGTCCTATAACAATATTTATGGATAGTGAGGAATAATATGATTAAAAATAGATTAGATTTTAAGCTTATTAATACTGCTATTATTGTATTAATAATAGGACTTATGTATCAAAGTGGCGGATTATGGAGTTTAGTTATAGACAAAATACTTAAAGTCCTTTTTCCGTTCTTACTAGCTTTTGCTTTAGCATATGCTTTATATCCATTTACATTAAAACTAAGGAAATATAATATTCCAAAGGGATTTAGTATTCTTATTGTTCTATTTGTATTTTTTGGTATATTTGTTCTAATTGGAACATTGGCTTTACCATTATTATTTGAACAATTAGGAAATTTATTTAATGGTATTATTGCTTTTATTAGAGATATATCATTAAAATATGATTTAGATTTTGGACCACTTCAAGAAACTCTTTCTAATTCATTTGATGATATTATTAAAAACTTCGGCAAGTATATTAGTGATGGGGCTATTTCAATTATATCTACTAGCCTAAGTTATCTTGGTACTTTTATAGTAATACTTGCATCTTCTATATATTTACTAGTTGATATGGATAGAATTAGAAAAGCAATTAAGAGACACTATAAGAGAAAAGGTAGAAAAACATATAATTATGTAATTGCACTTGATAACGCTATGAAGGGATATATGGATGGTTTTACTAAGATAGTATTAATAACAGTACTTGAGTATACTTTTGCTTTTACCGTTATAGGTCATCCAGATGCAGTACTTTTAGGATGTCTTGCTGCACTTGGTAATTTAATTCCATATTTTGGTGGTATTGCAACAAATTTAGTCGCACTTATTACTGCATTTGTTGTTGGGCCTTCATTATTTGTAAAAGCTTTAATAGTGTTTGCTATACTATCATTAGTTGATAGTTATATAATTAATCCATTTGTATATGGAAAGTCTACTGAGGCTTCACCAATAATAGTTATATTTTCTGTTTTTGCAGGAGGTATATTATTTGGATTAATAGGTATTATTATTTCTTTGCCAGTAGCAATAATTATGATTACAACATATAATTATTATAAAAGTGATATAACAGAGAAAATAGAAGAATTAAAAGAAGAAAATAATTAATATTTTCTTTTTTTGTCATAATAATATTTTTCCGATAATATTAATTAGTACAATAATATAGATATTGTATTGTTTTTCCAAAAAAGTGAATTTATGTTATTGACTAATTATCTAAATTAATCTATACTGTTTTGTAATAGCAATATTATTTTCATAGACGAGTACTTATAAACTATGTTCTAGAGAAAATGTGGATGGTGTAAACATAACTATGTTTATAATGAAAGACACTATGAAGTAAGGTAATCGTAATTCTGCGTTAAAGAATTAGAGGTAGATTAAAGTCTATAAAACAAGGTGGTACAGCGTGCATCACGCCCTTGTATTTATAGACTTTTTGCGTATTTATAGGAGGTTTTTGAATATGGCAAGCGTTGAAAAGAATGATCTAACTTATTTTGGTGTACTAATGAATAGAAAGCTTATTAGTACTGGAATTTATCTATTTAAGCCTGAGTATTTAATTGAGGGAACAATTTCGGAAGAAGATAAGAATGTTTATTTTACAGATACATTAGAAAATGAATATTTAACAATTCATGATACTGAAACTTTGTCTATTGATGAGGAAACAGCTGTTGGATATATCATATCTGATGAAGAATTAACAAAAAAATATCCAGATTTATCCATTCCAGAAGCAAAGGTTGCTTACTTTGATCAAGTTCGTGATATGGCCCATTTAGGTTTTTATGTGTATGATGAAGATTTAATTGCCGTAATGCCAATAGATTTATTAACTATGTCTCAGACAATTAATAGTATGAAAAAAAATCCAGATTCTAACATAATTAAAGTACCAAGCAGTACTTTTATGCAACCGGATATGAGTGGTTTTGATGATACAAAAGATAATCCAACAAATTTAGAAGAACTTAAAGAAAGTGATTTTGTTGTCATTAGTATTGACTTGTTTAAAGATATATTTGAAGCGAAAACTTTTGAAGAAATGAAAGAAAAACTTAATGTAATAAAAGGTGCATACGATAGTATGAATTCATTATTAGTTGATGAAAATGGTAATATTGAAACACCAAAAAATCTTAATGTTGAACAATTTTTTGAAAGAAAAGTTACTGGCAAGCACATAATTGATTTATTTAATGCTAGTCATGATGCTTTACTCGCAATTGATGATATTGAACAATTAAAAGAAACAATAAAACAAATTGTTGATGTTTATACTGATTTAAGTTATGTTCTTGATGGCAAGGAAAATCTAGGATCACATGTTGATCTAGCGCAAGACTATTTATATTCACTAATTGATGAATATGAAGAACTATTAACAATTGACGATTTAACTATAATCAAAAACAAAACAACAGAAATTTTAAATAAACAATTTAAAAATATTAGTGCCATATCTAACACATATGATGAGTTATCAAAGAAAAATGAGTTAGCTGAAGTGAAAATAGAACATGAAGAGAAACAAGAAGAATTAGAAAGTGCCTTTAATAAAAAAAGTATAACTAACTCAAGATTTAATTATGTAAATGTATATAATCAAATGATTGAAAGAATAATAGGGAGAGATAAACAAATAGGTAATATTCTTACCGCTATAGATAAAATGGATGCATCTGTAGGAACAAATAAAAAGTATTCAGTTTTAATAGCTGGCACAACAGGTACAGGTAAAACACAAACATTTAATGAACTTAAAAAAGCAATGCCTGACAGACCTATTGTTATAGTAGATACAAATCAGTTAACACAAGAAGGTTATATTGGTGGTAAGATAGAAAAGAATATTTTAGGTGCATTACTTATGGAAGCACACAATATAAATAATAAAGGTAAAAAGGATAATGGAACAATAACACCAGCAGATTTAGAACTTGCAGAGACTGGAATTGTTGTTCTTGATGAAATAGATAAAAGAGCTGAAAAAGGTGGAGGATCTAAAGATAATGTCAACTGCGGTGCAGTAGTAGATCAATTACTTAAATTTATGGATGGAACTACTTATACTGCTGAAGTAGGAAAACAAGCAATTCCATTTGATACTTCTAAAGTTGGTGTTATGGCAAGTGGTGCTTTCCAAGAATATTTTGATGAGAAAGAAAAAGGGGAAAAGCGCTTAGGTTTTGCTAGTGGATCAAAAAATGATGAAGATGAATTTAAAAAATATTCTGAAGTTAAGCCTGAAGATTTGGTTAAATATGGACTAGATAATCAGTTTATAGGTAGATTTCAATCTGTTATATTATATCCTCCTCACACTTTAGAATCACTTATAGAACTTGAAACAACACAGGCTACTTCAAATATTGAAGTAGAAAAAATTTACTTTAATTCTAAAGGACTAGAACTTGTTTGTGATGATGAATTTATTGAAACAGCTGCAGCAGCTGCGATTAAACTTAAAACTGGTGGCCGTGGTCTTAGCAATATAATTTCAAGATGTTTATCAAATGTTGGTGATGAAATTAATAGAAATCCTAATACTTATAAGATTTTATATTTACCAAAAGAAGCAGTAGATGATCCAGGCAAAGTTATGCTTCTTAAAAAAACAGGTGGTCATATTTTAATGGAAGAAGTTTTTAGAAGAAATATAGAAGAAGGTAAAGGAACGAGAAAGTTAAAGAGAATTAGTTTTAATAAGGATGCTTTAAACGAAGTTATGAAGTATAAAAACACTTTATGTAAAAATGAAAGTGTAGGTATGGAGATATCTCATGATAATCAGAAACTAAAACAGATGGGTAAGAATTAAAAAGATATTGACTATTTTTAAAATAAACCTTATAATTAATTAGTAATTATTGTTTTAGATTAGTAATTATATTAACTTTGAAGAGAGAATTAACGGTTGGTGAAAGTTAACAAAGCTATATAATGAATGACACTAAAACTAAAGATAATCGTATTTCTGCGTTAAGGAATTCAAGGTAGATAAAGTCTATAAAGTAAGGTGGCAACACGTGATGTACGTCCTTACATTTATAGACTTTTTATATTAAAAAGGAAGAAGGTATACTATGATACAAAAACCAAAGGGAACATATGATGTATATGGTGAAAAAGGAAAACAAATATCTTATATTGAAGACTTGTTAAAAGCTTTAATGACTAAATATAACTATGAATATTTTAAGACACCTATATTTGAAGCAAGTGAACTATTTCATAGAGGAGTAGGGGAAACAACTGATATTGTAACAAAAGAAACTTATGATTTTAAAGATCGTGGTGATAGAGATATGACTTTAAGACCAGAGGGAACTGCTGGGGTAGTAAGAAGTTTTGTTGAAAATAAGATGTATGGTAATCCTACAATGCCTGTAAAGGCATGGTATTTTGGTCCGATGTTTAGATATGAAAGACCACAATCTGGTAGATTTAGAGAATTTAACCAATTTGGTGTAGAAGTATTTGGCAGTGATGATCCAATGACAGATGCTGAAGTTATAAGTATTCCTGTTAATATTTATAAAATGTTAGGTTTAAAAGGAATTAAAGTAAACATTAATAGTTTGGGAGATAAAGAGTCTCGTGAGAATTATCGTGAAGCATTAGTAAATCACTTTGCTCCTGTTATTGATACATACTGTGAAGATTGTAAGGAAAGATTTAAAAAGAATCCACTTAGAATACTTGATTGTAAAATAGATCACGAAAAATCTGAAATGAAAAGTGCTCCAACTACAATTGATTATTTAAATGAAGTAAGTAAAAAACATTTTGATAAAGTGAAAGAATGTTTAGATGCATTAGGTATTGATTATGTTGTCAATCCAAGTGTTGTTAGAGGACTTGATTATTATACACACACTGTATTTGAAGTAGAAGCATGTATTGAATCTTTTGGTTCTCAAAATGTGCTTTGTGGTGGTGGTAGATATAATGGTTTAATTGAAAACTTAGGTGGCCCTGAAACAAGTGGTGTAGGTTTTGCTTTAGGCCTTGAACGTTTACTTAATGCACTTGAAGCAGAGGAGATAACTCTTCCATATGATAAAGGATTAGATATTTATGTAATACCTATGAGTGAAGAACAAAAAACATATGCTTTTGCTTTAACTCAAACATTAAGAATGTCTGGTTTCAGTGCTGATATAGATTATATGAATCGTAAGATAGCGTCTAATTTTAAACAAGCTGATAGATATAACGCAAAATATGTAATTATAATAGGTGAAGAAGAAATTAGTAGTAATATACTTACTATTAAAAATAATGAAACTAAAGAAGAATATAAAGTTAATTTAGAAGAAATAATAGATTTCTTTGATGAACAAATAGAGGAGGAACATCATGAAGAAGATTAAAATAAATGAGTTAAGTAATAATTTTAATGATGAAGTTATAATTGAAGGTTTTATTGATAACATTAGAGATTTACAATGGGTACAATTTGTTATTTTAAGAGACAAAACTGGTAAAGTACAAATTACTATTGAAAAAAGTGAAGAAAAAAATAAAGAAATGGTTGAATTAATTAGTAATTTGACTTTAGAAAGTACTATTAAAGTAACTGGTAAAGTAATAGAAAATCCAAAAGTTAAGTTAAATGGAATGGAAATTACTCCAACATATATTGAAGTTACTTCTAGTTCTCTTGGAGAACTGCCAGTTAATATTAAAGATAAGAATGCTTCTGAAATAGATACTAGATTAGATTTTAGATTCTTAGATTTACGTAATGAGTATAACGCTGGTATATTTAAAGTTCAAAGTGAACTTGTAAAAGCAATGCGTGAATGTTTATATAGTAAAGACTTTACTGAAATTCATACACCTAAATTAATTGGAGCTGCTAGTGAAAGTGGTTCAGAAGTTTTTGAAGTAAAATACTTTGACCGTAAAGCGTATCTAGCACAATCACCACAATTTTATAAGCAAATGGCTATGTCAGCTGGTTTTGAAAGAATATTTGAAGTAGGACCAGTGTTTAGAGCAGAAAATTCAAATACTAATAGACATACAACTGAATTTACTGGCTTCGATCTAGAGTTTAGTTATATTGATTCTTATGTAGATGTAATGGATCTTGAAGAAGAAATGTTAACTTATATGCTTAAAAAAGTTCATGAAAAATATGGTGATATGATAAAAGAATTATATCAAGTAGATGTAATTGTCCCAACTAAGAAATTTCCAAGAATAAAACTTGCTGACTTATATAATGAACTTGAGAAAAGATATGGATACAGTGTTCCAGACTCAGCTCAAACAGATTTAACTACAGAAGCTGAGAAACTAGCATATAAGTATGCTATGGAAGAATTTGATTCTGAATTTATATTTGTTACAGACTATCCAAAAGATAAGCGTGCATTTTATCATATGCGTAAAGATGGTATACCACAAGGCTTCGACTTAATATGGCGTGGTGTTGAAATCACAACAGGTGCTCAAAGAGAACATCGCTATGAAATTCTTAAAGAGCAAGCTGCTGAAAAAGGACTAGATAAAGATGTTGAGTTCTATTTAGAATTCTTTAAGTATGGATGTCCTCCACACGGTGGATTTGGCCTTGGTGTTGATAGATTAACTATGTTATTATTAAATTTACCTTCTTTAAAAGAAGCAATGTTTATATTTAGAGGACCAAATAGATTAAACCCTTAATATGCTTATAAAAGAATAAAACAAAACAGTTTTATTCTTTTTTTTGTCACATTTTATCAAATATGATATACTTATGATAGTAAGAAAGTAGGAGTATTTATGGTAAAGGATATTGATAAATTTAAAAAAGAAATGTTAGAGCGTAATAAAAAAAGGAAAAAGGGATTTACTTTAATAGAATTACTTGCAGTTTTTGTTGTACTTGCGGTAGTTGCGGGGGTTGCTATTTTTTCTATTAATAATATAGAAGAAGAATTATCTGCAAAATCTTATGGTGAATCTGTAAAAAATGTTATTTCATCAGCTCAAAATTATTACTCTTCCAATGCAGAAACAGGGTTTCCTCCTGCTGGGTTATCGGTATTATCTGATGAAATAGAAATTGAAAATAAGAACCAGTATAAAAATGGTTTAATAATATACAATTCCATAACAGGAAAATTAGAAGCCAAGAACATCACAGATGGCAATTACTGTGCCAATGGTCCAATCGATAATTTGAATATTGTTGAGGGAGAGTGTCCTTCAACTGATCTTGCTTGTTTTGATTATACTAAAGCAAGCGGCAAAGTGACTATCACTGGTTTCGATTATAGTAACAACTCTTGCTTAGGATATGTAACAGTCCCATCAACAATTGAAGGATTACCTGTAACAAAAGTTGGGTTTGCAGCTTTTGCTGACACTAATAAAATTACTCCAGAAGCATGTGAACCAAATGAAGAATTCTTAGTTCCATCTTTCACAACAACAGGAACATCATCTATAAAAATAACTGCTACTCCATTATCATCAACCTATGCTTTAGAGGTTGATGATAACTGTGTAAGTTATACCAATTTTTATGATCATACAGCTGATGGTGAATATAGCTGCGGATGCAGTTTGTTTAATGTTCAAGGTATGACTGTAGGGAATAGTGGTAGCAAACTACTAGGAATTACTCTTCCAAGTACAATAACTTATATAGACAATTTAGCATTTGCTAAAACGTCATTAAACTATATAAATTTGAATAGTTTAACTGAATTAACCTATATAGGGGATTCTAGTTTTAAAGACACTAATTTATTAAGTTTGGATTTTTCTGGATTAAATAAACTTTCGACAATAGGTTATGCCGCTTTTAATGGAAGTAGTATTAACAAATTAAATATAACTAATCTTTATAATTTGGCAATTATAAGAAGTGGTGCTTTTTCAGAAAATAATATTGAGAGTTTGGACTTTACTGGTAGTAATAATATCACACACATAGGGACAGGTGCTTTTGCTAGTAATCAAATATCTGATATTAAGATAAATAATTTAACTAAACTAAATTCTCTTTGGTATGGAGCATTTTGTGGTAATCCATTTACACTATCATCAGATACTTTACCTGATACATCGAATTTAACAGGAGTAGAGGTTTCAAAACTAGTTTCAGCTTGTTTATTGGAAAATTAAAATTATTAAATAAAGTGAGTATTGATGTAAACTCTATTTTCAAATCTAAAAATTTATGTTATAATTAATATACCTAAGAAACATATAGTAGCACTTATGAAAAACCTACTAATATAACGAATTGGGAATCTAATTTATAGATGGTGTTGAATGCTTACTACGTTAAGAATCCTAAAGTTTATAATGTGATGCCCACCTGGGAGATCAGGTTTTACTCGTTATGCTACTGTTTCCTAGGTTTTTTTGTTCTTTTGTTCCAATTTTACACAAATTAGTATTTGTGCTATAATACCACCTTAATTGATGGAGATAATATAATTTTATCTATTAATTTAAATTGGAGAAGATAAAAAATGTTAGATAATGTATGTTTTGTAGTATCTGGCTTACAATATTTGTATTTAAATGTTTCAACATATATACAAAAGAAGAAAAAATTAGAAGAAATGATGAGAAGTTTATAACTTCATAGATATAAAAGATAGTTAAAAACTATCTTTTTATTTATTTTCATGTTGTTTTAATATATAATATATTAAGGTGATAGTATGCAGTTTAGTAGATTGGAACTTTTAATAGGAAATAAAATTAATGATATTCATAACAAAACAGTACTTGTAGTGGGCATTGGTGGAGTAGGCGGTTATGCTGTTGAAGCTTTAGTTCGAGCAGGCATAGGTACAATAATTATAGTAGATAATGATATAGTCGATATAAGTAATTTAAATAGGCAAGTAATCTCTTTACATTCTAACATTGGACTTCTTAAAGTAGATGTATGTGAAAAGAGAATATTAGATATAAATCCTACTTGTAAAGTAATAAAAAAGCCTATTTATTTAACAAAAGAAAATACTATCGATCTATTTGAAGATAAAATAGATTATGTTGTAGATGCTTGCGATACTATTGAAGTAAAGAAAACATTAATTAAAATATGTGATAGTAAAAATATTAAATTAATTTCTTCAATGGGGACAGGCAAAAAAATGGATCCAACAAAATTAGAAATAGTAGATATAAGAAAAACTAGCTATGATCCAATTGCTAAAATACTTAGAAAAATGGTTAAAGACGAAAGAATTAAAAATAAGGTAATGGTAGTATGCTCTAAAGAAGAGCCAAAGAAGATTGAGGGTAAAACAATTGGTTCTACACCATTTGTACCAGCAACAGCCGGTCTCTTATGTGCAAGTTTTATAATTAATGATATAGTGGGTGATTAATATGCAAGAGTTAAATGGACTACCAAAAAAGTTAAAAGGCTCGGTACTTGTAATTGGCTTTGATGATAATGGTAAGTTAGTAAATGATTTAAAGAATAATAATAGTATTAATAATGTTTATACATTAAATAATAATTCTAAAGAAAAAAAGAAAAAAAATAAGAGAAAAAAGAAATTTATTGGCGAAAAAAATATTGATATTAAGAAATTAAAAAAAGAATTTAAGAAGCAAAGCTTTGATTATATAATATGTGATTTTGATACAATAACACCATTCTTTAGAAGTTTTGTGAAAAATAGTATTTTACTCGCAAGTGAAAAAGTTTATTTATATGTTCAGGGGTTAGATTATGAACATGAAGAAATAAGATACCGTTATGAAAGATATGGTTCAAAAGTATTAAAAAAAGGTGCTCATGATGAATACTTATTTGAGATAAATGTGACTAAGATTAAAATATCTTTTTTTAAATCATTTAGATACTGGCTTAAAGATATTAGATATGATTTTGTAGAATTTATCGCAAATATTTTAATAGGTTAATTTATAGCTATAAAATTATATGGAAACTAGTAAATACTGGTTTCTTTTATTGTTTTTTATTGATATTTTTGGTACAATTAAAGTTAGTTTAGGGTGATAGTATGTATTTAAAAGAAATAAAGGCACATGGTTTTAAATCTTTTGCGGATAAAATAACAATTGATTTAGATGGTAATATTACGGGTATAGTAGGTCCAAATGGATCAGGTAAAAGTAACGTAGTTGATGCAGTTCGTTGGGTACTTGGTGAACAATCAGTAAAATCATTACGTGGTAGTGATAATATGACTGATGTAATATTTTCGGGTTCTAAATCTAGAAATCCTTTAAATGTAGCTAGTGTTACTTTAGTGTTTGATAATACTGATCACTACTTACCAATAGATTTTAATGAAGTAGCTATAAAAAGAAGAGTATATAGAGATGGCACTAATGAGTATTTTTTAAATGGCGAAAAATGTAGACTTAAAGACATTACTGATATACTTTTAGATAGTGGTATTGCTAAAGAAAGTTTTAATATAATATCACAAGGTAAAATAGATGATATTTTATCTAACAAAGCACAAGATAGAAGAGTTATATTTGAAGAAGCAGCAGGTGTTCTTAAATATAAAAGAAGAAAAGAAGAAGCCTTAAGAAAACTTGAAAGAACTCATGATAATATGAGTAGAGTTGAAGATATTATAGGTGAGCTTGAAAAACAGGTTCTTCCTCTTAAAGAGCAAAAACAAAAAGCATTAGAGTATTTAGATGTTAAAGAAGAACTTGAAGATATAGAAATAGCTGTTATTGCTAATGACATTAATTTAATAAATGAAGAATATAAAGATAAGAAGAACTTAATTGCGAAACTTAATACTGAAATATTATCTATTTCTACTACTAATACCGGTAATGAAGCTAGAATTAGTGAACTTAAATTGAAAATAGATAATCTTAATAATGAGATTGCGTCTAAACAAAGAGAATTACTAGATATTACTACGAAAGTAGAAAAAATTAATAGTCGTAAGAATATAATTTTAGAAAGACAAAAATATCAAGTAGAAGATAGTAAATTACATACTAATTTAGTTGATACTAAAGAAAAAATACTAAAAATAGAAACTGACATTGCCAGTACTAATAATTTAATTATTATTAAGAGTGATGAAGTAAGTGATTTAAGAGAAAAATGTAATTTAAAAGAAAAGGATGTAAATGATTTAAAATCACTTAGAACTAAGTTAGACAGCGCTATTGGTGAAAATTATCGTAAACAAAATATCCTAAAAAATAAGATAGAGATTCTAAAAGATAATATTGATAATAATAGCATTTTACCTAGTAGTACTAAGGCTGTTTTAGATAATCCTAAACTTTCTGGAGTACATGATGTAATTGGAAACTTATTCGAACTTGATGAGTCTTATTCTGTAGCTATTTCAACTGCTTTAGGAGTGGCTAGTGCTAATATAGTAGTAGATAATGAATTTGTAGCTAAAGAGGCTATAAACTACCTAAAAAACAATAATTTAGGTAGGGCTACATTCTTTCCACTAAACATAATTAAACCAAAGGGAATAGATACTGAAACTATGAATATACTTCGTAGTTCAAATGGATTTATAGCTATTGCGAGTGATTTAGTTTCATACGATAAAAAATACTATAATATAATAGTTAACCAATTGGGTAATGTTGTAGTAGTGAAGGATATTGATTGTGCTAATATAATAAGCAAAAAGATTAATTATCGTTATAGAATAGTAACTTTAGATGGTAATATGCTTCATGTAGGAGGTTCCATTACCGGTGGTAATAAAATAACTAATCGTAATATTATTACTCTAAAATACGAATTAGAAAACTTAATAAAGGAATATAAACAAACTACTGAAGATATAACTAAAATAGAAGATAATATGAATATTACTGATGCTAATATTGCATCTGAATCAGATAAATTATACTTACTTACTAAGAATAAGAATATTTTAGAAGATGAAATAAGTAGTAAGAAAATGAGTATATCTGAATTGAACGATATTCTTGAAGACTTAAAACACGAAGCTGTTAGTATAAATAATATGTTAGGTGGTTCTTTATCAAGTGAAGAAGATATGGTTATTAAAGAATACTATGCTGCATTAAAAGATAAAGAAATGATTACTAATAATTTAGAGTCATTATATAATGAACGTGATAATTACAAAGAAGAACTAGATGAGTATGAACATTCTTTAAAACAAGAAAACACTACTTATAATGCTAGAACTAAAGAATTAAATAATCTAGAAATAGAAGTAAATAGAATGGATGTTAAACTTGATAACATGCTTTCTACATTAAATGAAACATATAATATGACATATGAAAAGGCATATAGTGAGTATAAACTTTCTATTGATGTAGATGAAGCTAGAAATAAAGTAAATAGTCTAAGAAAAAAGATGCGTGACTTAGGTATGGTTAATCTAGCAGCTATTGATGAATATGATAAAGTAAGTGAAAGATATGAATTCTTAATTAAACAAAAAGAAGACTTAACTAATGCTGAAACCACTCTTCTAGAAATTATAGAGGAAATGGATAATGTCATGAAAGATGATTTCATGAAGACCTTTGACATTATTAAAGAAAACTTCTCTACAACATTTAAAGAGTTATTTAGTGGTGGAACAGCAGAACTTAAACTTACTGATCCAAGTAATATTCTTGAAACTGGTGTTGAAATAATAGCTTGCCCACCAGGAAAAAAACTGACATCAATTTCTCTTTTGTCAGGTGGAGAAAAGACTTTTACAGCTATTAGTTTACTATTTGCGATACTTAAGAGTCGTCAAGTACCATTTTGTATTTTAGACGAAGTTGAAGCAGCACTAGATGATGTGAATGTTGGAAGCTTTGGTAAATATTTGATTAATTTAGCAACCAAAACTCAATTTATAGTTATTACACATAAAAAGAAAACAATGGAGTTCGTTAATACATTGTATGGGATAACAATGCAAGAATCAGGAGTATCTAAATTAGTCAGTGTTAAATTAGAAGAAATTAAATAATCTACTGCCCAAAATATATCTAAAAAAGAAAAAAAATCAAAAAAAGTATTGAATAATTATTTTTGATATGGTATATTTAAAGGGCAGTGTTAGTTGGACCCTTAGCTCAGTTGGTTAGAGCATCCGGCTCATAACCGGGCGGTCGTAGGTTCGAGTCCTACAGGGTCCACCACTTGTTGCGAGTGTGGCGAAATTGGCAGACGCACTAGACTTAGGATCTAGCGCCGTGAGGCATATGGGTTCAAGTCCCTTCACTCGCACCAGATATGAAAAAGTTGCTACCACTTTATAATTCTAATGATTATAGGGTGGTAGCATTTAATTTATAAAAAAATTAAAAATAGATTTTTACTTAAAAAGTAGAATCTTTTTTTTGAAAATTAATTTTAAAAAACTATTAAAAGCAAAATAGATTTTTTTAATTTATATGTAGTAATATTCGACTGACTTTAAAAGATACTTCCTACAAATTAGTAATTTCAAGTTCCTAAGTCGTTGTTAAATTATTATATGATTAAGTTATAGTATATTTTATATGCAATAAAATTAATGAAAAATGTTAAGCAATATGATAAAATAAAATATAGGAGGTAAAATTATGACAGATGTTAATCGTGAAGAATTAAATGAAATCATAAAAAAGTTTGCTGAATCTGGATGGAATCTTATTGCTGAACCATCAAAAGCATGGCTTGAAGGCAATAAAGACAAAGAAAGATTAATTAATGCTGTAAAACAAGCAGACAAAGAATGTGGTTCTGGTGGCTGCGAATATGATGCCCTTTACAAAAGGTTACTTAAGATTATTTAAAATATAAAAGAAGGGCAACATTTTTATCTAACTGATATAAAGTTTTAAAATATATCACAATTAGTTGAGTGATATATATAGATATAAAATTAATAATGAGTAAATGAGGAAGTATATGAAACCAATTATAGGAATAGTTAGTAACGTTACTGTTAATAACAAAATTAGTGTAGTAGAGAATGCTGTTAAAGCAATTGAAATTTCAGGTGGAGAGCCGATAGCTTTAGTAACAAATGCAGAAGATATTATAGGAGAAAATGTACTTGAAATGTGTGATGGCTTTCTTTTCCAAGGAGGTTCTTACTCAAGTGATTTTCATTATAAGATATTTGATTACGCTAAAAGAAAAAAGAAACCTGTACTAGCAATTTGTTTAGGGTTCCAATCAATGTCTAGATATTTTTTTGGACCAGAGTGTGTAACTTTAATTGATGATTTAAAATTAGATAAAATAGTTAGACATAAATTATACTTTGAAGAAGAAAGTATCGAGCACAACATAAATATAAGTGAAGACAGCTATATGTATAAAATATTTGGAAATAGTTTATTAGTAAATAGCAGACATGAAAAAACTGTTACTTATACAGAAGAACCATTTAAAGTTTCGGCAAGATCTGAAGATGGTATTATAGAAGGTATTGAATATATAGATGACGATAATTATTTCGTCGGAGTACAGTTTCATCCAGAAGATATAGAATACTTAAAACCTATTTTTGATAGGTTTATTAATAGAGTAGAATTAGAAAAGAATAAATAGTAGAATACCTAGTGATTGTCTAGGTATTTTATTTTTTTCTAAATTAAGCACAATCATTATTAACTTTTTAATTAAAATAAAACATATATTTAATTGGTGAAAGTATGAATAATTTTAATATATTAAATGGATTTTTTACAGATAGACTACTTCTTAGAAAGACAATTGATAGTGATGCTTTGCCGCTTTATGATAAGATATTTAATAACTATGATTATTATAAATATTATTTTTCTTTCTACATTGATAGCTTTAAAACCTATCAGTATATTATAAATACGGCAAACAAACAAAACTTAGGTGATAATGTACTTAGTTTAACAGTATGTTTAAAAGATACCTTTGAGCCTATAGGATTGATAACCATACATACTATTGACTACCAAAATAAATCTTGTGGTTTGGGATATATAATAAGTAAAAGTTACTCAAACTATGGCTATACAACGGAGGCAGTTAATAGAGTTCTAGATTATATTTTAAACTATCTTAATATTCATCGTGTTGAAGCTCAAATTATAAGTAGTAATATTTCTTCTATTGAAGTTGCCAAAAAATGTCATTTTAAGTATGAATCTACAAGAACTGAAAGTTGCTTCTTAGATGGACAGTTTTATAATCAAGACGTTTATGTGATTTTAAATAGTAATAATACTAATTATCAAAATTGAAATTTATTAACTAAGTAATTACTTATTGTTTATTATGTTTAATCCAGTTATAATAAAATAAAGGAGAATAAATATATGAATTTTAATTTTGGTTTTTCTTATGTTGGATTATTATTTATTATGATGTTAATTATACCAAATATTATATGGAGTAAAAATATACCAATAGATTATGAGAAATATGCTGTAAAAGAAAACAAAATTCTTTTAATGTTCGAGAAAATAGGACAGATACTAGTAACATGTTTTGCATTAATATTTAGTGATTTTAATATACAACATTTTAATTACTGGACTATATTACTATTAATATCTTTTTTAATAATGCTTTTATATGAATTTTACTGGATTAGATATTTTAATAGTAATAGGACTATGAAAGTTTTTTATAGTAGTGTACTTGGTATTCCATTAGCGGGTGCTACTTTGCCAGTTTTGGCATTTTTATTACTTGCTATATATGGAAGAAATATTTTAATGTTTATAGCAATTATTATATTTGGAATAGGACATATTGGTATTCATTTTGGTCATTTTAAAGATATAAAAAAGTCAAATTAAATTTGATATTTTGAGTAATTTATTGAATTTAATTTGATACTGTTCTTTTTATTTGTGTACTACTATGATATAATTAATCGTAGGAAGTGATTTTATGTTATATAAAATAATATATAATCGATGTTGCCGATATAATTATTAACATATATTTAATTATAGGAGGAATTTATGAGATTATATAATACATTAACAAGAGAAATAGAAGATTTTAAACCAATTAATGATAAAGAAGTTACTATGTATACATGTGGTCCTACTGTTTATCACTTTGCACATATAGGTAATTTAAGATCTTATATATGTGAAGATATACTAGAAAAGTCATTAAATTATTTAGGTTATAATGTTAAAAGATGTATGAATATTACAGATGTTGGACATTTAAGTAGTGATTCTGATAGTGGTGAAGATAAAATGCTTAAAGGTGCTGTTAGAGAACATAAATCAGTTCTTGAAATTGCGTCATACTATACTGAAGCATTTAAAGAAGATTGTAAAAAACTTAATATAACTTGGCCTAAAATAGTTTCATCAGCAACTGATAATATACACGAATATATTAAGATAATTACAGAATTGTTAGAGACAAACCATGCTTATATAGCTGGTGGTAATGTATATTTTGATACATCAAAGTTAAAAGACTACTATGTACTTACTAACCATAAAGAAGATGAAATGGTTGTAGGTGTAAGAGATGGCGTTGAAGAAGATAATAATAAGAGAAATCAAGCGGATTTTGTTCTTTGGTTCACCAAATCAAAGTTTGCTGATCAGGAACTTAAATGGGAAAGTCCATGGGGATATGGATATCCAGGATGGCATATTGAATGTTCTGGTATTTCACTTAAATATTTAGGTGAATATCTAGATATTCATTGTGGTGGTGTTGATAATATTTTTCCTCATCATACTAATGAAATTGCTCAGTCTGAAAGTTATTTAGGTCATAGATGGTGTAATCACTGGTTTCATGTTGAACATTTAAATGATAGTACTGGTAAAATGAGTAAATCAAAAGGGGAGTTTTTAACTGTTTCTTTACTAGAAGAAAAAGGTTATAGTCCTCTTGCATATCGTTTAATGTGCATGCAGTCACATTATCGTAAACAATTATTATTTACATATGATGCTTTAGATAATGCAACCAGTGCTTATAATAAATTATTAAGTAAAATTAAAAACTTAAAAGATAATAAAGAAGGTAAAATTGAAGGAACTGATGATTATATAGAGCAATTCAAAAATTCATTAGCCGATGACTTAAATACTGCTACTTCTTTAACAATACTATATGATGTACTAAAAAGTGATTTAAATAGTAATTCTAAGTTATATGTAGTTTCTGAATTTGATAAGGTATTATCATTAAATTTACTTGATGATAATATAGTAGAAATTAATAAAGATACTAAAAAGTATATAGATGAAATGATTGAAAAAAGAAATATTGCTAAAAGAGAAAAAGACTTTACTTTAGCCGATGAAATTAGAGATGAATTAGCTAGTAAAAATATCTTTATTAAAGATACTAGAGAAGGAACTACTTACGAGATAAGAGATTAAAAAGATAACATTTAATGTTATCTTTTCTATATAGGAGGATTATATGGATGGAGTAATAATAGTAGATAAACCTATAAATTATACAAGTAGAGATGTCGTAAATATAATTGGTAAGAAATATCATACAAAAAAAGTAGGGCATACAGGTACATTAGATCCTTTAGCAACAGGTGTACTTGTTATTTGTATTAATAGAGCTACTAAAATAGTGGAGTTATTAACTAGCTATGATAAGGAATATATTGCTACATTTAAGTTTGGTGTTTTAACAGACACTCTAGATATTTTAGGTAATGTTATTAAAGATGAAACATGTATACTAGAAAAGTCTGATATTAGTCATGCTATGAAGCAAATAGAGGGTACTTATATGCAAGAAGTTCCTATATATTCAGCAGTTAAAATTAATGGCAAAAAATTATATGATTATGCAAGAGAAGGACTAGAAGTTGAACTTCCAAAACATGAAGTTAGTATTTCAAATCTTGAACTTCTGGATTTTAAAATTGAAGATAATCATACGGTAGTAACTATGAAATGCCATGTAAGTAAAGGTACATATATAAGAAGCTTAGGTAACGATATAGCAAACATTTTAGGCACAAATGCTATAATGACTGCATTAAGAAGAACTAAACAAGGCCATTTTACTATCGAAAATAGTCGGAAAATAGATGATATAACAGAAACAACTAGTTTAATAAGTATAGGTGAATGTTTATCTATGTATAAAAAAGAAATAGCTAGTATATCCCTAGAAGAAGATATATTAAACGGTAAAATAATTGACAATTTATATGGCGAGGAAAATATATTATTTATGGATGAGGATAATAATCCAATTGCGTTATATACTAGTTATAGTAAGGATATTTCTAAACTAAAACCTTGGAAAATGTTTAAACATAGAGTGTAAAAGAAGTTACAAGTAACATTGTAACTTCTTTTAAAAACTCTTTTATATTTAATAAAAGTATGTTATAATTTATATATATAAAATAGAGTAAAAGGGAATTGGCAGGTGCTACATATGCAAAATAAGCCTATATACGTATGGCCATTTATACTAGTTTATAGAGTTGTAATAATAATTCTAAAACTACCACTGGCTGTAATACATTATTTTTTAATGGGATTCTTTTTTTCGATATATACGTTAATAGAAGTATTTGTTGATTTAGGAATATTTATTTCATTTGTTTGGTGGAGTTTCTTAAAATATTTATTTTTAGGAATATCTTTTCCATTCGTATTTGTTGCAAGAATTTTAAAAAACAAGAAAGTTTCTCCTCATAAAGAAAAAACTATTTTGTTTGAAAAAACTAAGGAAAAACCTAAGAAGAACAATATAATAAAACTAAAAACAGAACCAGCTAAGGCTGCAAGTACAGCTACTGCTGTACTTAATACAGGTCAACTTCGCAAGAAAGAAAATAGCAAAGAAGAAACTTTGAAAGTTGATAAGGAACTTAAGAGATTAAAACAAGTTGCTGATAAAGAAGCTGCTATTCATGCTAAAAAGATGGAACAACTTCGCAAAAAAGAAGAAATTAAAGCTGCAAAAGAAAAAGCCCAATTAGATAAAATAACAAAGAAAAAGGCTTTAGAAGAAGAAGCTAAGAAAAAACAAGAGGCAGCCGAAGAATTAAAAGAACAACAAAGGTTGATGCGTGAATATAAGCGTAAACAAGAATATGATGCTGCTTTAGAAAAAAAGAAAAAATCAGAAGCTATTTCGCAACCAAAGAAAGAAAAAGTAAAGAGTATAGCTTTAACTAAAAAAGAAGAGGCTAGGGCTGCAAAGCAAAAATTAAAGCAAGAAAAGATTCAGCGTAGGAAAGAACTAGCAGCTGAAAAGAAAAAACTAAAAGAAAAAAATACTTATATTAACGATAAAGTTGTTATTGAAAAGAAAACACTTGGAGACCGAATTAATTCGGGATTAGAAACTCTTATAAAAGTTCCAAAAATGTTTTCTCAAAAAATCAAAAAAAGTTTTACTGATTCTTCTTTTGCAAGAAATAAGCGTAATCAGGAAGACATGCATCGTGAGGCTTTACTTATTGACTTTGAAAGTGATGACGCTAAGAAAAGTGATAAGAAGATTGTTTATGAATATGTTGGTAAAAATGCCGAAGGTAAATTAATTAAATCATATTTTGAAGCCTTTTCCAAGGTGGAAGTACATTCATTCTTATTAAGCGAAGGTTTTGAAGTATATAGTATCAAGACAAGTCCTTTAATTACATTTTTGCATGGTGCTAAGCAGTCAAGAAATGTAAAATTTAAAGTTAAAGACTTAATATTTTTCTTGACACAGTTATCAACTTATATTAAAGCTGGTATTCCGCTTGTTGAATCACTTAGAATTTTAAGTAGACAATTTCCTCAAAAAGGATATCAAAAAGTATTTAGATCTTTAATTTATGATTTAACAATGGGTGACAATTTTAGTGTTGCTTTAGAGAAGCAAGGAACTGCTTTTCCAAAATTACTCGTAAATATGATTAAAACTTCTGAAATGACTGGAGAACTTCCAGAAACACTTGACGATATGCAAGTTTATTTTGAAGAGGCAGAAAAGACAAAGAAACAAATGATTACTGCTCTTACTTATCCAACAATAGTGTTTGTACTTGCTGTTGGAGCAATTACTTTCATTATGATATATATAGTTCCACAATTTGCAGGAATATATGCTGATATGGATAATGCTAAGTTACCAGGAATTACTGTTGCAATAATGAATTTAAGTGATTTCTTGAAAAATTACTGGATATATGTAATAGCAACAATATTTGGAGCTATATTTATATTCGTCTATTTATATAAAAATGTAAAACTATTTAGAACACTTATTCAGTGGTTTATGATGAAATTACCTATTATAGGTAATGTAATTATTTATAATGAAGTTACAATGTTTACTAAAACATTTGCTTCACTTTTAAAACACAATGTATTTATTACTGATACAATGGAAATTTTAAATAAAATTACAAATAATGAGATTTGGAAAATGCTTATTTTAGACACAATTACAAACTTGGCAAAGGGAGAAAAAATTTCACTTGCTTTCCAAGATCATTGGGCTGTACCAATACCCGCATATGAAATGATAGTTACTGGAGAACGTACTGGTCAATTACCAGAAATGATGCAAAAGGTTTCAGATTATTATCAAGAACTTCATAAAAATGCGGTTGGTAGGATTAAAGCTTTTATTGAACCAATACTAATCTTGTTCCTAACTGGGGCTGTTGGTGTTATTGTTCTTTCTATAGTAATTCCAATGTTTGACATGTATAATCAACTAGGATAATCAAAAGAGGGGGTATTTATGGAATTATATTATGGAATTGTTATGCTTATATTTGGAACCATATTTGGTTCCTTTTACAACGTAGTAGGAGATAGATTACCTGATGGTAAGTCAATAGTAAAACCTGGCAGTCATTGTCCAAAATGTGGACATATGCTTAAACCAATTGAGCTAATACCGGTTTTATCTTATATTATGCAAGGTGGAAAATGCAAGAAATGTAAATGTAGAGTACCGATATTTCATCCATTATTTGAGATATTTGTAGGTCTATTATTTCTTGGATGTTATTTATCCTTTGGTATCAGTACCAATCTAATAATTGCTCTAACATTTGCCTCAATGCTTGCAATATTAATAGTGAGTGATTATTATTATATGATTATACCAGATGAGGTATTAATAGTTTTTGGAATATTATTATTAATAGAGACTTTTGCAATATCAGGTCTAAGTGTTACATTAACATCTATATTAAATGGTGCAATAGCATTTGTTTGTATGTTTGGAATAAAAAAGTTTGGAGATTTTCTATTTAAAACAGATTCAATGGGTGGTGGTGACATTAAGTTATTATTCTTCTTTGGGTTTGTTCTAGGATGGGAAATGTCTATATTTTCAATATTTATAGGCTCTTTAATAGGATTACCAATATCCTTAATTACTTTAAAAGTTAAAAAAACAAACATAATTCCTTTTGGACCGTTTTTATCATTTGGAGCACTTATTATAATGTTAACACATTTTGATATGGCGTCTCTTATAAGTATGTTATTAAGTTAATATACTATTTTTATTAACAAAAAAAGATGATAATATATCATCTTTTTATTATTAACTATTTATTTCAGGTATTCCAGAAACAGCACCTGTATTTACAGTTTGATTTGTTGTATCAATACCAGGCATTAATGTATTTGGTGTAATAACTTCTGCTGATGGAACAACATTAACTGGGTTAGCATATACTTGTTGAACTGGTTGTTGTATTACTTGTCCTGCCACACCTGGTATAACATTTGCATTAGCATATGGACTTATTGGTACTTCAGTAATTACTTGAGTAGGTTGCATATATGGATCTATTACTGGAGTATTATTAACTATTGGAATATTATTAATAGCATCACTAGCTGTATTATCAAATGTAGCAGCTAGATTATTGCCTGTAATTTCAGATATGCCAGTTGTTGGTACAGGTTGCTCAACTTTATCTTCGTTTGCTATTTCAGTAAATTCAAGAGCTTTTTTAAGATCTAATTCACCAGCTAATTTATCATCATCTTCAAGTTCGATTAATTTAAGTACTTCTTCAAAAGTTGAATGACCTTCAATAACTTTTGAAAGTCCATCTTGTAATAAAGTAATAACATCAGAACTATATACTAAGCTACGAAGTTTTTCTTTTGTCATACCGCTTGATAAAGCATCACGAATATCTTGATTAATAACAAGAACTTCATGGATAGCAATACGTCCAGTATAACCATTACCGCATTCTTCACAACCAACTGCTGAATATATTTCGTTTGCTTCTTTATCTAAAACTTTTCTAAATAATTGTTTTTCATATTCATTTGTTTTTCTAAGTGCTTTACATTTAGGGCATAATCTACGAGCCAATTTTTGTGAGATAATTCCTGTTAAAGCACTTGATAGAAGGTAACGTTCAACATCCATATCAAGTAAACGTTCAATTGTATTTAATGAGTTGTTGGTGTGGATTGTTGATAATACCAAGTGTCCAGTAATTGAAGCACGAACGGCTATCTTTGCTGTCTCGGTATCACGAATTTCTCCAATCATAATAATGTTAGGGTCCTGACGTAAAATAGAACGTAGGGCAGTAGCAAAAGTAAGACCAATCTCACTATTAACTTGTACTTGATTAATACCTTCTATGTCCATTTCTATTGGGTCCTCAACAGTAATTAGATTGGTATCTTCTTTGTTTAATCTTTGAAGAATTGAGTATACAGTAGTAGATTTACCACTACCAGTAGCTCCGGTAACAAGTATTATACCGTTTGGAACTCCAATCATATATAATAATTTATTATAGTTTTCACTACTAAAGTCCAATTGTTCAATTCCATTTAAACTTTTTGTATAGTCGAGAATACGGATAACTATCTTCTCGCCATTACTAACTGGTAGCACAGAAACACGAAGGTCTAAATCCATTTCTTGTAGAGTTGCCTTAATGGCACCATCTTGAGGCAATCTAGATTCGGTAATGTTCATTCCAGCTATAATCTTTATACGAGTAGTTAAATTTTTTTTAACTGCATTAGGTATTTCAGCATAGTCTTGTAACGCTCCATCAACACGAATTCTCGCTTTCATGTATTTTTCAAGTGGGTCAAAGTGAATATCACTCGCGCCTCGCTTAGAAGCATCAACCAATATTTCGTTTACTATTTCTACTATTGGCATCTTCTCAAAATCAAATGTTTTTAACATTAAAATTCATCCCCTTTTTAAACTTTTGGACTAGTATTTATCCTAAATATATTATATAATATATTTAAAGTAAACACAATAAGGAAGGTCGACTTTTATGAGAAAATTAGATAAAAAGGGGTTCATGCTAACAGAAACATTAATTGTTTCTACAATGCTTATAGCCGTATTAATAATACTATATGTACAATTTAAAAATGTTACTAGAAGTTTCTATGAAAGTTTTACTTACAATACAGTTGGAAGTAGTTATAATTTGTACAATGCAAAATTATATATTGAACAGTCTAATTATAGTATGATAGCAGAAAAATTAAAGAATAATAATTATGTTGATTTAACTAACTGTCCGGGTATATACTTTACCAATACAAATTATTGTGAAACCTTATTTAAAAAATTAGGTATAAAAAAAATAATAATGACAAATGAAAATCTTTATGATTTAACGAGAAATAATGATTTTGATAGTAAATTTGATGAGTTCTTAAATAATATAAATTATGAAAATAAAGACGGATATCGTTTAGTTAGTTCTTTTACTGATGGAACATATGCAAGTATAAAAGTATTAAATGGTGATAATTTTGATTTTGTTATAGGCAATGCTTGTAATGCCGATACCAAAGTTAAATATAGAGTAAAACATATAGCTATTGCAGAAGCAAGCGCAACAGATGGGATAACTTTAGCAGATGACACTGTTGGTGAATTAGCATGTGGAACTAATATTATTGTTATGAATTATGCAATAACTAATAATAGTTGTTATTATGCTTCTAAAGTAGGTCCTTCTAATAGTATTAATTTAGGTTTAGACGAAGATGTAAACTCTGCTACTGTTTATTATAGTAAATACCAATCAAACCTAATAATAAATCATTATAAATATGGAACAACACAAGCTGTTTCAGATTCAACTATCGTTAATAGTTTTTGCGGCAATGAAATTTTAGTTGAGCAATACAAGAAAAATATAGCTGGATATAATTATGACAGTGCTGAGCAAGACGCAGTAACTATGCCTGGTTGGAACATGACAGTTAATTTATATTATAAAGAGGTGTAATGGAATGAATAAAAAAGGTTTTACTACAGTTGAATTAGTGGTTTCATTTACACTTGTTTCAATAATTGTCTTTTTCTTATTAGAAATAATATTTGTTTTAAAAGATTTATATGTTTCATCAGGTATTAAAACAAAACTATTAACAAAACAAGCTGTACTATCAGAAAATTTAAATGATGATTTCACTTCATTACAGTTAATTTATGCATCTAAATGTAGTGAGGCAGATGCGAATTATGATAAAGAAGTTTGTATAAATTTTGGTTTTAAAAATGTCCAAAAGCAATTAATAGTAGATAGAGAAAATAACTCTATTACTTGGGGAAATTTGAAAACAGTTTTAATAAATGGTAGTGAAATTGGAAATATAAAGATATCTAAGGAAACTTTAGTTAATGTAAATGATGCTACTACCTTAAATGGAATTCTTTCAATCGATATTCCTATTTATCATAAGCTTGTTGAAAAAGAGAATTTTGGCATAAAAATAAATTATCAATATAATAGTAATGTAGTATCACTTTCTAATATAAATGTTAGTGATATTGTAGATGCTGAAAAGAAAATATATTTAATTAATGATGAAGATATAAAATTTAAAGATGTTGATTATATAGATTCTGGATATTATGTCGTTGATAATACATCAGGGACAGTTATAACAGATCAGACAGAATTAGATAATTTAGTAAAGATAACAGGTGAAGTTGGTAACGAAGTAGGAGAGACATATTATTTAACTTATACGATTTATGATATGAATAATAATGTTATGAGTCAAGCTACAAGAAGTATTACTGTTCTTGCCTCAGAATATACTTTTGAATTAAAAGGAAGCACAGAAACTTTAAAAATTCCTATTTCTGGAACATATAAAATTGAAGCTTGGGGTGCTTCTGGTGGTGGTACAACCATAATGAAAGGAAGAGGTGGATATTCTTCCGGTACAATTAAACTTACTACTTTAGATACTTTAAATATTACTGTTGGTGGTGAGGGTACTACTGGAATTAGTGGAACTGCTGCAATAGGTGGATACAATGGTGGTGGCGATTCTGGAGTAAGTACTTCTAATTACGCTTCATCAGGTGGTGGTGCAAGCGACATAAGATTAAATTCAACCTCATTGTCTTCAAGGATTTTAGTTGCTGGTGGCGGTGGCGGTGGCGGATCGCGTAATGATTCTACTGCTACTTGTAATGGTGGTGCTGGTGGTGGTGCTACTGCAGGTATTGGAACTTGTAGTGCTGCTAGTTATTTAGGTGGAGCTGGTACACCAACAGCTGGTGGTGCAGCGGCAACATATACTGATAATATAATTACTTTAGCTACTGCTGGAACGTTTGGAAATGGTGGAAATGGTGCCAGTTATCAAAACGGATCTGCTACTTCATCAGCTGGTGGTGGCGGTGGTGGATACTACGGCGGTGGTGGTGGATCTCGTTACGGTGGTGGCGGTGGCGGTTCAAGCTACTGCAATAATTCTACTCTAACTACTTGTGATACATTAGCTAACGGTACAGATAGCTTTCCAACTACTAGTGGCAATAGTTATGAAAACGGGCACACTGGTAATGGATATGTTAAAATAACATTAATTAGTATTACATCCGATTAAAAAGAAACAATAATATGAGGTGACCAAATGAAGAAACTTGAGAAATATACCGCACCATTAGGAATGATTGGGGTAATTGCCTATTTTATACATACTATTTTAGGACAAATACTTTGGAGTTCATATAATCCTATAACTACTTATATTAGTTCACTAACAGCAGTAGGAGCTCCAAATCGTGACATACTCTTAATTTTTACTAATATTTATGGAATCGCGATGTTGCTTTTTACATTAGGTTTAGTAATTAAATCATTTAGAAAGTATCCCTTTGCTTTAAAAACTGGTTATATTGTTATGTTTATAATGCAATTAGTTTCTTTCATAGGTTTTGGCTTTTTTCCATTAGTTGGCGATATAACAGAGATAAATTTCTCAAATATAATGCATATTATTGTGACCGTAATTGTAGTGTTTACTTCATTAGCATCAAATTATTTTCTAGCATATGGTTATTTAAAACAGAAAAATAAACTTGGAAAGTTTATTCTAATTATGGCAATTGTTATTACAATAGCTGGATTTACAAATCCAATTAGCATGGGTTTAAAACTTAATATACTTGGACTAACAGAGAGACTTGTAATATACTCATTACAATTCACAATCTTTGTTATATCAGCATATTACACCTTTAATAAGTTAGAGCGTTAAATAAATAAATATAATAATTCCTGATAATAAAGCATGAATTATTCTTGAAACAAGATAAGGTAAGTACCTTATCTTTTTTTCACTTAAGATACTTATTACTTGCATATGGCAACTAAAACCTCCAAAAGATATAATCATTGTTGCTAAAATAATTTTTATTTTCATAGAAATATCTAGGGTGCTAATAAAACTAAGACCTTGAGTCATTTCAAATAATCCGCTTATTAAACTTTTAGCTAAAGGATTTAAATTCAATTGACTATTAATTATAGTTGTAATAATTAAGAAAAAGGTTATAACGCCTAAAATAAGCATTAATGTGTTTATGGCATCAAGTATTGCCTTAGTAAGAACTTTTCCAAATGTTTCACTGCTAATTCTTTTGTTATCCATGTCTAGAATTGCTTTCTTAAATGAAAAGGAGATATTTGAGTCTATAGGATGATAATTTCTTACACATATACCAATAATAATATTGCTTATATAATGTGCTCCTAAAATTAATAGACCAATTCTATAATTATTAAAAAATAGTATTCCAACGGTACCAAGAACAAACAGAGGATTCGAAAAATGTGTAAACATAAGTAATTTTTCTGCTTCATCTATATCTATCATTTTCTTATCAAGTAATTCATTTATATATTTGGCATTACTTGGTATTCCTGATATAATGCTCATTATAAAAATAAAAGAGGAGTTACCACTTGTCCTAAAAAATATTGCCATAAATGGTTTAAATACTTCACTAACAAATTCAACAAATCCATAGTTTATTAATAAACTTGAAGTAACAAAAAAAGGGAATAAGGAAGGAAATAATTTATCTTTCCATATTTCTAATGCAAAGGTAACTGAATCAAGTATTGATGTAGAATTTATGAGAATTTGTGATACAATAAATAATAGGGTGCAAGTAATTAAGATGCTTTTGATTATTTTTTTCATTTGGCCACCATATTCTATATAAAGGAGAATTTATGATTAATAAAATATATGTGAATTTAAAGAAATATTTCAAGGAAAATTGGAAGTATATAATAATATTTATTATTACTATAGCAATATGTACATATAAATTACCGTTTTATATTGACTCTACTGGAGGTCTTATTAATACTTCTACTAGAGTTTCAATAGAAGATTCTTATGAGAAAAAAGGTAGCTTTAATATGGCTTATGTCAATGAGGTTAGAGCTACTATTCCTCTATGGGTTATAAGTTTATTTAATGATAACTGGGATATAGTAAAAGAGGAAGAAATAACATACGGTAATATGACTGTTGATGAAGTAATTGAATATGGGCGTATTACCATGCGCGAAGGTGCAAAAGATGCAGTTGAAATAGCGTATAAAAAGGCTGGATTAGATGTAACAGAGTTAAATAAAAAAACAGTTGTCGTATACCGCACACAGGAAGCAGATACTAATTTAAAAGTTGGTGATATTATTGATAGTATTAATGGTAATAAGATACTAGATTATGCAAACTTAACAGAATATTTAAAGAAATTTAAAGTGGGAGATAAATTATCTATTGGAGTTACTAACAATGATAAAAAATATACTAGATATGCTAAAATGGTTGAACTAGACGGTGAAGCAAAAATAGGTATTATATTACTTGAAACAAGAGATATAAAAACAGACCCAGAGTGCACTTTATCATATAAATCTGCTGAATCAGGATCATCAGGAGGATTAATGACAGCCCTTACCATTTATAATTATCTAATAAAAGATGATATAACGGGCGGTAAAAAAATTGCCGGAACAGGAACAATAGAAAAAGATGGTAGTGTTGGTGAAATAGCCGGAATTAAATATAAACTTGCTGGAGCGGTTAAGAAACACGCTAAGATATTTCTTGTACCTGCCGGAGAAAACTATGATGAAGCTATTAAATTAAAACAAGAAAAAAATTACAAAATCGAAATCGTTAAAATAAGTACATTTGAAGAAGCAGTCGATTACTTAGAAAGTAATATGTAGTAAAACTAAATAATATCTTATAAAAAGGCTATAAATGTAATAATTTGTAGTCTTTTTTGTTAAAAAATGTTAAAATATATTAAGGTGATTTAAATGAAGCGTAATGAAGTAGACATAGATAAAGTTTCGCCTATGATGCGTCAGTACATCGAGGTAAAAGATGCTAATCCAGACATAATAATTATGTTTAGAATTGGTGATTTTTATGAGATGTTTTTTGAGGATGCAATAAATGTATCAAGGGAACTTGAACTTACATTGACAGGTAAAAATTGTGGTTTAGATGAAAGAGTACCAATGTGTGGTGTCCCTCATCATGCCGTTAATATATATTTAGAAAAATTAATTGAAAAAGGTTATAAAGTTGGTATATGTGAGCAAATGGAAGATCCAAGATTTACTAAAGGTTTAGTGAGAAGAGATTTAACTAGAATAGTTAGTGTTGGAACAGTAATAAGTAATGATAGTTTAAATGAAAAAGTCAATAACTACATTGGTAGCATTGTTGATTTTAATCATGCATATATTCTAGCGTATACTGATATTTCTACTGGTGATATGTATGTAAGTATGATTGAACATAATACATCAAAACTTGTTAGCGAAATAATAAGTATTGGTATAAAAGAAATAATTATGACTAGTAAAGTTGATGTTAGTGTTAATGCTCTACTTAAAAACCAGTTTAAAATAACAACAACAGTTACTGATGAAGTAGCAAGTAATAAAGAATATGATTATATTTATGAAGATATTGGTGATGTAAGATATATAGAAACAATTAAACATTTGCTTACTTATATAACTAATACCCAAATGCGTAATCTTTCTCATTTACAAAAGGCTATTATTAAAGATAATAAAGATTATTTAAAGATGGATATTCATACTAAGAGAAATCTAGAACTTACAGAGACATTAAGATTAAAAGATCGTAATTATTCTTTAATCTGGCTACTTGACAAAACTAAAACAGCTATGGGTTCTCGTATGCTTAAAAATATGATAGAAAATCCTCTTATTAATAAAAAAGAAATTGAAAGAAGATATGATACTGTAGAAGTATTACTTAAAGAATTTATTTTAAAAGAAGATTTACAGAACTTACTTTATGAAGTATATGATTTAGAAAGATTATCTGGTCGTATAGCTTTTGGAAGTGCTAATGCAAGAGATTTATTACAACTTAAAACTTCCCTTAAAGTTCTTCCTAAAATTAGCGATATATTAAATCAAATTAAATTTTATAAACAAGTAACGCCTATTAATGATTTATATAACTTACTTGAGGAAAGTATTTATGAAAATCCTCCTATATCTTTAAAAGAAGGTTACTTAATAAAAGAAGGATATAATGCTGAACTTGATGAATTAAAAGATTTAAGAAAAGGCGGTAAAGATTTTGTCGCTAGATTTGAAACTGAGGAAAAAGAAAGAACAGGCATTAAGAATTTAAAGATTGGTTATAATAAAGTATTTGGTTATTATATAGAAGTATCTAAAGGTAGTACTAACCTTGTAAAAGATGAATATGGTTATGAAAGAAGACAAACTCTTTCAAACTGTGAAAGATATATAAGCCCAATACTAAAAGAAAAAGAAGCTTTAATACTTAATGCTGAAGAAAAAATAATTGATTTAGAATATGAGTTATTTGGAAACATAAGAGAGCAAATTAAGAATTATATTCCTAAACTTCAAGAAATTTCTAAAGTAATTAGCGAAATAGATGTTTTACAATCTTTCGCAACAGTAGCTGAATCAAACAATTATATAAGACCAATTATTTCTGATGATAGAATTGTTAATGTAACTGAGGGAAGGCATCCTGTTGTAGAAAAAGTAACCGGTGGGGAGTTTGTTCCCAATGATATAATTATGGATAAAAATACTAATATTTTATTAATTACTGGTCCTAATATGGCTGGTAAGAGTACTTATATGAGACAAATGGCTATTACAGTAATAATGGCTCAAATTGGATGTTTTGTTCCAGCTAAAGAGGCTTATTTACCAATATTTGACCAAATATTTACTAGAATAGGCGCGAGTGATGATTTAGTTAGTGGAGAATCAACATTCATGGTTGAAATGTTAGAAGCAAATAACGCTATTACTAATGCTACTGAAAATAGTTTGATACTATTTGATGAACTTGGTCGTGGAACTGCAACATTTGATGGTATGAGTTTAGCTCAAGCTATTATTGAATATATAAGTGAAAATATTAAAGCTAAAACATTATTTTCAACGCATTATCATGAACTTACTGATTTAGAAGATAATTTAAAAGGTCTTAAGAATATTCATGTTAGTGCTTATGAAGAAAATGGTAATATAACATTCCTTCATAAAATTAAAGAAGGTAGTGTTGATAAGAGTTATGGTATTTATGTCGCAAGACTTGCTAAAATGCCAAAAAATCTAATAGATAGAGCTAATCAAATTTTAAAAGTTTACGAAGATAAAGAAATTAAAAGAGATATTAAAGTTCAAGAATCACTTCCACTTGATGACTTAATTAATGTTAAAAGTGAAGTAGAAGAAGAATTAGATAGAATTAATGTAATGGAAGTTACTCCGCTAGATGCGTTAAATATATTATATAGATTAAAAGAAAAAATAAATAACAAATAAGATAAGAGGTGAGTATATATGGATATATCCCAAATTAAGAATCCTAAATTCATTAAACATATGAAAAAGAAAGAACTTGAAAGATTAAGTTTAGAGATAAGAGAATTTTTAGTAGATAATGTTTCAAAAACAGGAGGGCATTTGTCTTCTAATTTAGGCGTTGTAGATTTAACTATCGCTATTCATAAAGTTTTTGATAGTCCAAAAGATAAAATTATTTTCGATGTAGGTCATCAAGCATATACTCATAAAATACTTACTGGTAGAGCGGCAGATTTTAAAAACTTAAGACAATATGGTGGTTTATCAGGTTTTCAAAAAAGATCAGAATCAATTCATGATTGTTATGAAGCAGGGCATTCCTCAACTAGTTTAAGTGCTGCATTAGGTTTTTCTCTTGCTCGTGACTTAGATAAAAAGAAATATAATGTTATTGCAGTAATAGGTGATGGGTCAATAGGTAATGGTCTTGCTTATGAAGCATTAAATCATATCGGTAGTTTAGATACAAAATTAATTGTAATTTTAAATGATAATGAAATGAGTATTTCTAAAAATGTTGGAGCTTTACATAATACTCTTGATAAAATAAGAAGTACTTATAAATATAATCACGCTAAAAGTGAGACTAAAAGTATTCTTAAAAAATTTCCACTTATAGGTAATAAGTTATATAAAGGAGTTAGACTTGTAAAAGAATCTATAAAGAAGATATACATGAAAGAAGGCTATCTTTTCGAAGAATTTGGGTTTAATTATTATGGTCCAATTAATGGCCATGATTATGATGAAATGACTTTATACTTAGAGATGGCAAAAAAAGAAAATAGACCAGTTCTTCTTCATGTTATAACTGAAAAAGGTAAAGGATATAAATTTGCTGAGGAAGATACTAGTGGTGAATGGCACGGTATAGGTAAATTTGATAAAGAAACAGGAAATACTATTAAAGTAGATGATAATAAGACAAGTTGGAGTGAAGTTATATCTCGTCAGTTAATCGATCTAGCAGGTCTAGATGAAGACATAATTGCAATTACTCCTGCTATGGCTAATGGCTCTAAACTAAATAAATTTAAAGAGGAGTTTCCTAAGAGATTTATTGATGTTGGAATTGCTGAAGAACATGGACTTGTTATGGCTAATTCAATGGCTTTATGTGGTAAGAAACCATTTATTTCTATTTATTCGACATTCATGCAAAGAGGTTATGATGAAATACAACAGGATATTGCTAGAATGAATGGCAACGTAGTAATAGGTGTTGATCGTGCTGGAATAGTAGGAGAGGATGGAGAAACACATCAAGGAATCTATGATGTGTCTTTACTTTCACATATCCCTAATATGGTAATTATGGCTCCTAAAGATAGTATTGAAAGTGGGAATATGCTTTATACAGCTTTCAATTCTAATAAGCCTTGTGCAATAAGATATTCAAGAAATAGAATTGATTACAAAGAAGCAGAGTATCGTAAAATTGCTATTGGTTCTTGGGAAGAATTAAAAAAAGGTCTTGATGGTACTATTATAAGTTACGGTGACTTTGTAAATAATGCACTTGAGATAAGTAGGGAATTATTTAGACACAAATATAGTATAGGTGTAGTTAATGCTAGATTTATAAAACCATTTGATACTGAACTATTTGATAGTTTGCTTGCTAAAGGAAAACCTATCTTTATTTATGAAGAAGTAGCTGCTATTGGTTCATTAGGAGAAAGATTATGCGCATATGCAAGTAATAAAGGATTAAATATTCCAATATATACATTTGGTATTCATGATAAATTCATAAAACAAGGTAAATGTGATATAATAGTAAGGAAGTTAGAACTTGATATTGAATCAATGATTGAAAAAATAAGAAGTATTTTAGGAGGATAGTATGGATATATTAAAAAGAGAAAATTGGTGGGTTTGGTTAATACTTACTATTTTTACTGCTGATACAAGTGCGCTTCTTCTAGCGGCATTACTTAAATGTTTTAAAAAAGACGCTTGGTACGCTAACTGGAAAAATTGGGCATTAGGCTTTTTATTCTTTATCATACCAGGAATAGTTATGATAAATATTTTTATCATCCAAATGACATGTGAAGTTGCAGCTAAATTAGAAGTTCCAGGAAGTGAATTATACCTTTCTCCATACGCATGGATATTATGTTTAATAATACCAGTTATTGGATGGATATGCTTTAGTGTAATGATGCTTTATTTAACAATATGGAATGTAATAATGCTTTCAAAAGGTACTGCGGAAAAATATATTTAAGATATTAATAAACCATTAATATCTTTTTCTTTTATAAATAAAAATTGTATTTATACATAAGTAATATAACTAAAAGGTAATTTGACAATATATTAATAGCGTGATAGTATACTGTCGACAAATGAGGGGGAATTTAATAATGAAACAAAAAAGAAAAATTACTTTATATTCAGGTATCGGTCTATTATCTATGGGGATTTTGGTTGGAGGATTAAAAATGTATGATTCAACAATAGATCATACACAAAAAATATGTCCAATAACAAAAGTATCGTGTTTCTTAAATGGTGATGAAAAGGGCTCTTTACATCAACAAAAAGAGATAGGTAAACTTGATTCTTCAGTTAGATACTTTAGATATCCTGAAGATTCGGAAACAACACTTACTTTAATGGCTTCAGTTAATGAATATGTAGATCAAAACGGTAATACAGTAACTACATATATTGCGCATGAAGGATATACTTTAAATGGTAAAATTTGTACAAAAGTAATAGATTGTAGTAATGAGTCAGTTTTGATAATTGATAATTCTAAAATATTAAAACTTCATAAATAATTGAATTTATTGATTATATTTCAAAAAATAAAGATACTAACTAATATAGTTAGTATTTTTTTTTATGAAAGATATTAACATATCTTAATAGTTATAAAAATTAACCTGATTGGGCACCAATTATTATTTTAATTCTTTACATTTTATGTTATAATTAATTAGGTGATTGAAGTGGAACAATTAAATAGAAGTGAATTAAGAAAAATAATAATGACAGTTTTATATCAAATCAATGTTTATGACGCTAATAAAATGACTTATAATGTAGATGATGTTATAAAAGAAAATTTAGAAATAGAAAATGAATTTGTTAAAGAAGTTGTACATGGTGTTCTTAATAATAAAATGGCTATAGATGAAAAAGCTAACGAATATCTAAGTGGTTGGAAGATTACTAGATTAGGTAATACTGATCAAGCTATACTTAGAATAGGGATATATGAATTATTATATACGAAGACTCCTGAAGTAGTTGCTATAAACGAAGCTATCGAATTAGCAAAAGCTTACAGTGATGATGATGTTAGAAAAATGATTAATGGAGTATTAGACAAAGTTTATC
>JAEWBI010000003.1 GCA_023391185.1 Bacillota bacterium
AAACTTGATATTAGATCACAATACAACAGCAGTAGTAGCATGGAACTCAAGTGGAAGTAATGTAAGTGGTCCAACTAATGTTCTTACACAACTTCAAACTGACACTAGTTCATGGGAAGGAGTTCCAACAAGAGTAGATAGCTATAGTGTAAGTAACGGAACAGCAACTTATAATATAAATTATAGTACATATAAGGCTAGACTAATAACAGCTGGTGAAGTAGCTTTAATAACAGGAAACAGTAGTTTTGTAGAGGCAACTGCAACCAACTCAAACTGGTTTTATTTAGATAGTAATAATCAAACACGAGTTGCAAAAACTACTGGAGCAAGTAATTATGCTTGGTTATTTGATTACACAAACTCATGTACCGGTTACGGATGCAATATTGCTGATTCAAGTACCAACGGATACTGGACATCTACAGCCATCGCTGGCAATGATATTATCGTTTGGCGCGTGAGTAGGGATGGCTACATGCAATTTGAATTTGCAGATAATACGCAAAACCGTGGCGTACGCCCGGTTATAACAATAGATAAATCAATATTATAATAAAATAAATATAATCAATTAGTAGGAGAATAATAAATGAGAAAAAAAGGTTTTACATTAATTGAACTTTTAGCGGTAATCTTAATAATGGCTATAATAGCCTTAATAGCTATACCAACGGTAAGTAAGATTATTTACCAAAGTAAAAAAGGGGCTTTTGAAACTACAGCCAATAATGTAGTTAATGCAATAGAAGATGCATGTGAGTTTGAAACACTAAAAGGACAATCAATAACAACTACTTATACTTTTAATAATGGAGAAGTGTCGCCAAATCTAATTATAAAGGGAAAATTACCAACAAGTGGAACAGCAACAGTAGACTCTAGTTGTCATGTAACACTTAGTGTCACTAATGGAAAGTTTACTGCAAAAAAATTATCTACTGATGATAATGTATCTGTAGTAGATGGTGATGAAGTAGAAGAAACACCGACCACATATACTGTATATACCAACGGAACAGCAGTATATTTTAATCCAGAAACTGGAAAAACATGTAATTCTGGAGAAGCAGTAAGTACAACAGGAACAAAAACAGGATGTATGAAATGGTACACATTTAATGATGATGGAGCATCTAGTAATACCATTAACTTGATATTAAATCATAATACAACTGCTATGATTGCATGGAGTTCTTCATCATTTAGTGATAATGGACCTATAGATCTTATGACACAGCTTGCATCTGACACTATTTCATGGACAGGGGTTCCTACAAGAACAGATAGTTACATTGTTAATAGTAGTGAAGTAACTTATACAATAAACTATGATACATATAAAGCTAGATTAATTACAGCAGACGATATAGCAAAAATAACAGGAAATAGTGTTTTTAAAGAGTCAACAGCGACATATTCTGATTGGTTTTTTTTAGATAGTAATAATCAAACGCAAGTTGCAACTACTGCCGGAGCAAGTAATTATGCATGGTTATTTGATTATTCATATGGATGTACAGATTACGGATGTAATGTTGATGATCCCTACAATTATGGTTACTGGACATCTACAGCTGTTCATATAGATAATTACAATGCTTGGTACGTGGGTAGGAACGGTTTCTTGGACTTCAATGGCGTACACATTTTAGACCTCTCTGGTGTACGCCCAGTTATAACAATAGATAAATCAATATTTGAATAAAAATATAATTAAGATGTTGGGAGTGAAATAATGAAAAAAAATGGTTTTACTTTAATAGAACTTTTAGCAGTAATTATAATATTAAGTGTAATTGCACTAATAGCAATACCATCAGTAAATAAAATTGTTAATCAAAGTAAAAGATCTGCTTTTGAAGTTAGTGCTAATAACTTAGTTGATGCAATTAAGTACTCTTGTCAACTTCAAATGTTATATAACGAACCAATAACAAAAACATATACATTTACTGATAGTGGAGTTAATCCTAAATTAGAGGTTAACGGTAAATTACCAAAAAAAGGCATAGCAACAGTAGATGATAACTGTAATGTAACACTAAGGGTTACTAATGGAAAATTTACTGCATCAAAAATTTTGTCAGCTAGTAAAGTTACTATAGTCGACGGTGATGAAGTAGAAGAACCACAAACTACTTATACTGTCTATACAAATGGAACTGCTATATATTTTAATCCAGAAACCGGTGTAAAATGTTCAGCAGGAGAAGCAGTTAGTACAACTGGAACTAAAACAGGATGTATGAAGTGGTATGCCTTTAATGATGGTGGTGAATCTACCAACACCATCAATTTAATACTAGACCATAATACGACAAATTTAGTAAGATGGTACTTTATAGGAAGCAATGTAAGTGGACCAACGGATGTGATGACACAACTTCAAAATGATACTAGCTCATGGACCGGAGTACCTACAAGGAAAGACAGTTATAGTTTAAATAATGGAACTGCTAATTATACTATTGATTATAGTACATATAATGCGAGACTTATAACAGCAGCAGAAATAGCTATAATAACAGGAAATAGTAGTTTTATTGAAACAACAAATCTATATACTAGTTGGTTTTATTTAGATAGTAATGATCAAACACAAACAGCAACCGCTATAGAAACTAGTAATTATTCTTGGTTATTTGATTATACAAGTAACTGTACTAATTATGGATGTGAAATAGAAGATGCAAGTAACTATGGTTATTGGACTTCAACAGCAGTACCTGTTTATACTCGAAACGTTTGGTGTGTTAAAAATTCTGGTCGATTGTCTAGTGATCATGCTGAATCTTCATCGGGAAGTGGAGTGCGCCCAGTTATAACAATAAACAAATCAATACTTGAATAAAAAATAACCATTAGGTTATTTTTTTTGTCGTTAATAGGCGACTTGTTTTGGTCTTAAAAATATTTACTAAACTAACAGGCAATGTTAATATATAACAAGTGATAGGAGAGATGATAAATGGGAAAGATTAAAGGTTTTACACTTATTGAACTACTAGCTGTAATATTAATACTTGGGATAATTGCATTAATCGCAATACCTGTAGTAAATAATATAATTAAAGAAAGTAAAAGAGGAGCATTTGAAACTACTGCTAACAATGTAGTAAGTGCGATAGAGGATGCTTGTCAACTAGAAGTTTTAAGGGATTCGGCTATTACAACAACATATACATTTACAGATGGTGTAGTATCACCAAGTCTTAATATTAAAGGCAAATTGCCAACTGCGGGAGTGGTAACTGTAGATTCAAATTGTAATACAACGGCAAGTATAACTAATGGCACATTTACTGCTACAAAAACTGCGGGTTCTGACAGTATTACAGTAACTGATGGTGATGATGTCGATATTCCTGCTGGTAATACCGTGTACTCAGATGGTGCATTAGTATACTATAATCCAGTAAGTGGAGTAAAATGTTCTGTATCAGATTATGCAGCCAATACTGGAGCTAGTACAACAGGAACAAAAACAGGATGTATGAAGTGGTATGCCTTTAATGATGGTGGAGTCAATGCTGACAATATTGATATGATACTTGATCATAATACTACTGCTGTTGTTGCTTGGAATGCATCAGGAGATAATTCGGCAGGTCCAGTAGAAGTACTAACTCAGTTACAAAGTGACACTTCTAGTTGGAGTAGTACGTTATCAGTTGATAACGCAAATAATATAACTCAAAAAACAAATAGTGGTTCTACTTCATATACTCTAAATTATGCTGGTTATAAAGCAAGGTTAATTACTGCTGATGAAGTAGCAAAAATAACAGGTTATACAGGTTGGAGTCAAGATAACATAGCTTCAACTAATTACTTTTTAGATAGTAAAACTTCTACTGCTTCACCAACATGTACAAGTGGAAATATAACTGCTTGTAATTATGACTGGCTTTATGATAGAACTGCAACTGATTGCGAAACTTATGGTTGCTTAAATAATGCCGATGCTTCAATGACAGGAAATGGTTACTGGACATCATCGGCTAATAACCAAAATACAACCTTTGCTTGGCGCATACTTAAGAATGCTCTATTTAATCATGATTCTATAAGTAGTGCTACTGATGTCGGAGTTCGTCCAGTTATAACAGTTTCTAAATCAGTTATAAAATAAAAGAAATGAACTAATTTTTTAGCTCATTTCTTTTTAATTTACTTAATAGTTTAAATAGAATATTTTCTATTTTAGTATTAAATATCTTATATTCAATTTTAATAATATTATTATCCTTTTTATACACTTTAATCAATTGCTCAATAGGCGTTTCTTTTCTTACATACAATCTGCCATTAAATACATACTCATTAGAATTTTCTTTATAAAAGTTATTTAATTCATCAGACAATTCCCACTGATTCTTAATTATTATTTTTCTGTAATCATATATTTTATTAGAAGAGATTGTTATAAGTGGTTTATTTGTTTCTAACTCTTCGCAAGATAAGTTAATTAAATTACTACCTATTGAATTTTTTCTAAAACAATCTTTTATATACAAAGTACATATTTTTTTTTCAGTATTGTTACCTTTAATGTTAGATACACCAACTATTTCATCATTATACATCGCAAATATTATATCTCTATCTACATTAATTCCTTTAACTTGTTTATTTAAAAACCAATCTTTATATTCAGGATAATCATCTTTTATAGGTAAAGTTACTTTTAATATATCTGTTGTGATTCTAGTTATTTCTTCTGGACTTAAGCCATCATTAATTAATTTTTTTAAACTATAATATTTAATTTTACTCATGGTTATCACCTAGGTTGTATTCTATCATATATCACCATTTTTAACAATAAACATATATTATTTTAGGAGTGATAAAATGAATCTTTCTGATAGCTTTTTTAAAAAGGTTGAAAAGAAAACAAGTGTTGATAAAAATACTATCCTAAGCTTAGCCAAAAAACTTCAAGAAAATGATTTGAAGAACGAGGGAACTTTAAGAGAAGTTATAAAAGAGTTAAGTGCTATGACTGGTAAAACTGTTCCAAAGGATAAAGAAGATAAAATAATCAATGCTGTTATGAACGATAATGTTCCAAAGGATATAGATAAACTTATATAAACAATCTTTGATTGTTTTTTCTTTGGTATGATATAATTATAATGATGGAGGTAGTTATGAAAAATAATGTATTTGGCGAAATAAATTTAGAAGATAATTTAGTAATAATTGGACCTTCTTATATGAAAAAAGAGATATTAAATGAATGTAATTTAAAATATAACATTAAATTTTTTAGTATAGAAGAGTTAAAAGAAAAGTATTTATATAAATACAAAGATGATACTTTAGTATATTTAGATACTAAGTATAATTTAATACCTGAAGTAGGAAAAATTATACTTAGTTATTTATATGAAGTAGATGTTTATAATACTTATAATACAAGTAAATTAAATGATTTAAGAAGTATAAAAAAAGATTTAATAGATAATGGATATATTATATATGATAAACATTTTAAAAAGTATTTAAATAGTAAGAAGATTATAGTACTAGATGATGGTTTTAATAGCCTCTTTAAGAGTGTTACTATAGATATTAGTAAAGATAACGATGTTACTTTAAGGAGCGTAATAACTGCCAAAAAAGAAGAATTAGATATACATGAATTTAATTCTTTAGAAGAGGAAGTAATCTTTTTAGCGACTAAAATATCAGAATTAGTTAAAAGTGGCATTTCTTTAGATAAGATTAAATTAAATACAGTGGATTCAGTATATAAATCATCAATTAATAGGGTATTTAATTTTTATAATATTCCTTTTGATATAGATAATAATAACAAATTATTTTATTTAGATGATATAAAATTATTTTTAAATAGTATAGACGATAATACAGAAATATTATCAATTAATGAATTACTTAATAATTTAAATATAGAAGATAAAATAAAAGCTAAACTAGTTAATATATTAAATAAATATACTAATTATGAAAGTATTAAAGAGATAAAAGAAGAATTAATATATGATCTTAAAAATATTAGTATAAAATTAGATAAATATGTTAATGTGATAGAAGAAATAGATTATAAGTCTTATTACCCTAAAGATGATGAATATGTATTTATGCTAGGGTTTAATCAAGATAAGATACCAAGAATATACAAGGATGATAAGTATTTAATAGATTTAGAACTTGAAGAACTAGGTAATGATACTACTTTAAAGAGAAATTTACTTGAAACTAATAAATTGCTTAATTTTATTTATAATACTAAGAATTTAACACTATCATATAAATTAAGTTCTAATTTCATGGAGTTTTCTCCATCTAATTATATTAAAGAGTTAAGTAGCATTATGAAAGTTAACATTATTAAGGATTCTTATAATTACAAGAATGAAATAGTAAATAAAATTATGCTTGCTTCTAGTTTAGATAATTATATTAAGTATAATGTTGTAAATGAGAACTTACATAATTTATACTCTAGTTATAGTGATATAGAATATAATTCTTATGATAATAATTATAATGGCATAAATTATGAAACTATAAAGAAAATGGTTGATAATAAATTAAATTTATCTTTTTCTAATACTAATACTTTCTTTAAATGTAAGTTTAGATTTTTGCTTGAAACAATTTATAAACTAACTCCTTCTTTTGAAACAGTAAGTCAAAAAATAGGTACTTTATTTCATGAAGTATTATGTATAGTTTATAGAGATAAAATTAATGATTATGATAAGGTTATTGATGAAGTAATAGAGAAGATGTATCAAGAACCTACTAAAAAAGATATATATTATCTTACTAAATATAGACAAGCTATAAAGAAACTAATAGGCATTTTAAATGATGAAATAGAGCGTAGTAGTTATGAAAATTCTTATTTTGAAGAGTGGTTTAGTATTGATAAACCTGGTGATTTAAAAATAAGTATAGTAGGTAAAATTGATAAGATAATGACTTTAAAAGATAATACAAATACTTATGTAATAGTTGTTGATTATAAAACAGGCTCTTTACATAATGACTTTAATAAAGTTATATATGGTCTTGATATGCAACTACTTTATTATTTATATTTGATTAAGAATACTTCAAAAATAAATAATCCTAAATTTACTGGTATGTATTTACAATCAATTATGACTGAAGTTCTTGCTAGTCAAGATAACAAAACTTATGATGATTTAGTAAACGACAATATGAAGTTAAATGGATATACCATAGATAACTTACAACGACTTTATGAAATAGATAATAGTTATGAAAATGGTAGTTATATTAAAGGTATTAAAGTTAAAAATGATGGGACTTTTTATGCTTATAGTAAAGTTCTAACAGAAGAAACAATTGATCTATTAATTAATATTGTAGATAAGAATATAAATGAAGTTATTGATAGTATAAAGAAGTCTGATTTCTCAATTAATCCTAAGAAATTAGGTGATACAAATGTAGGCTGTGAATACTGTACATTTGGAGATATCTGTTACATGAATGAAAATAATATTGTAAAACTTAAAGAATATAAAGACTTAGAGTTCCTAGGGGGTGATACAGATGATTCCAATTAAACCTGAAGGAGTAACTTGGACTGATGAACAGTGGCAGGCTATATATCTTACTGGAAAAAATATAATTGTGTCTGCAGGAGCAGGTTCTGGTAAAACAGCTGTACTTACTGAGAGGATTATTGAAAAAATAAAGTCAGGAATATCTATTGATGATATGATAATACTAACCTTTACTAATGCAGCAGCAGCAGAAATGCGTGAACGTGTTCGTGATAAAATTGTTAAAGCTGCTTCATTAGATCAAAGTTTAAAAGAACAGTTATATTTAATTGATCAAGCTCCTATAACAACTTTTGATGCTTATAGTTTATCATTAGTAAAAAAGTATCATTATTTACTTGGTATAGGTAGTAATATAAGTATTATTGATAATGTTGTTTTAGCAGTTGCTAAAGAAGAAATACTAGATAGTATTATTGATAAGTATTATGACAATGATAATTTTATAAAGCTACTTGATACATACACTAATAAAGATGATGCTTCTATAAGAAAAGCAATTATAAGTATTTATAATAAAACAGATAGTATTTGTAAACGTAAAGATTTTCTTGATAATTATATGGACAAGTATTATGATTTATCTTTTATTAAAGATAAAGTTAATGATTATTTAAAACTAATATCTGATACTAGAGATGTAATAATGATGCTTATAGAAAGTATTAAAAACATAGTCTTAAATGAAGAATTAACTGCGAAGATAACAAACATTGAAGAAAGTCTAGATGATTTAAATTATGCTAAAAAGTACGATGACTACAAAAAGACAATTGAATTATTTAGATTTCCAACTATTAAGAAGACAAAGAAGATAGAACAAGAAGATATTGATGAAATTAAAGGATATTTAGATAAACTTAAAAAGTATACTGATGATTTAAGAGATTTAGTTATATATGAGTCATTAGAGGAAATAGAAAATGAAATATTAAGTACTAATGATTATGCTTTAGCAATAATTGATATTTTAAAAGAATTAGATGAAAAAATATTTGATTTTAAGAAAGAAAAGAATGCTTATGAGTTTAGTGATATAACAAGACTAGCTATAAGTTTACTTGAAAATTTTCCTGAAATAAGAGAGAGTATAAAAAGTAAAACTAATGAGATTATGATTGATGAATATCAAGATACTAATGATATTGGTGACTATTTTATTTCTCTTATTAGTAATAATAATGTTTATATGGTAGGAGATGTAAAACAATCTATCTACCGATTTAGAAATGCTAATCCAAAAATTTTCATGGAAAAGTACCATAATTATAAAAGTGGTATAGGTGGATATGCTTTAGATTTAAATAAGAATTTTAGATCAAGAGAAGAAGTTTTATCAAGCATTAATCTAATGTTTAATCATATAATGGATGAAGAAATTGGTGGTGCTAACTACCAAGATGGACATAATATGA
>JAEWBI010000025.1 GCA_023391185.1 Bacillota bacterium
ATTTCATTCAGTTTAGTAGAAGTATAAAGAAAATTGGTACCTACATCTATTAAGAACTTATGATTTCCTACTTCAACATAAGTACAATTTCCTTTAGAACCGCTTGATAAAACACAAAATTTCATTAGTACTTATATAGTGGATTAATGAATGGAGATCCAGTACTTCTACTATAATTATAACCTGGATGACTTGCACCATAATATATTTCAAAATGAACATGTGGGCCTGTTGCTACTCCAGTAGCCCCAATATAACCAATTATTTGTCCTCTCTCGACAATTGATCCAACACGTATACCATCAGCTAGATAAGACATATGTCCGTATCCTGTTGCGTAACCATTATTGTGATTTATACCAACGAAAATTCCATAAGTACCATACCATCCAGCTTGTGTTACTACACCATTATTAGCAGCGTATATTGGAGCACCATAATAATTATATATATCCAAACCTGTATGGAATTCATATGATCTCCATCCAAAAGGTGAAGAGATACTATAACTACTTGTCGGCCATGTCCAGTAATTACCACCAACACCAGATACATATTTTGTACCGATAAGAACTATTTTTGCAGTTGTTGGTTTAATTTCAACTTGCTGAGAAACTTCAGCTTTATCAATAAAGCCATTTTTATATCTTATATTTTGAGTAACTCTACTTACTCCATTTTCACCTTCTTGAATTACTTTTTCATCTCCCAGTATTATATCACTAGATGACTGTTCTTGAACGGTGAAATAAGTAGTCTGATCTTCAACCTTTGTTACATCAGCCATCACATCAACTATAGGATTTGCATACGCAACCGATACAACTTGACCGGAATATAAAATATTATCTTTTGATGTGAACTCTGGATTTGATATCAAAAACTCCTGTACACTTATTTTGTTAGCATTTGCTACTGATTCAATTGTATCACCAGTTTTAACAATATATTGTTTAGAATTATCATTAGTTGAAAATAAAATATATTGTGATAGTTCTTCAGAATCTACATATATCTTTTCGTTAACAGGAATATTTGTTTGTTTTCTAGTTATATCATTACTAATATATATATCATTAAAATATAAACCTGTCTCCTTAATTGAGATTTGAGTATTAGACTTATAAGCTTTATAAACATCTTCACCAACGAAAGAAATAATTGTATTTTCTATTGCTGTCTTAAAAGTAGATTCATTAGTAACAAAAACAAGTGTATTTTGAGTTACTATTTCTCCATCACTAGTTTCGACTTCTTTCTTTATATCAAATTGATAACCATTTATAGTAAATGGCTTTAAAGTAGCCAATTTATCATAAACATCTTCTACTTTATCTACGTGATTATTATATGTTATTATTTTCCTTATATCTAACCCATCTGGAGCATAAACTTTTTCTACATTATACTTTTCTTTTATTGTAGAACCTTGCTTATCAATATAGTCTTCAAGTTCAGTTTTAGAATCAATTACTCCTAGAACTTGATCATCTAAATATACTTGATATAGATAATTGGGTTCTAAATTTGTTTTTGTGTTAAATCCTAATAAAAATACAATTGAACTTAATATTATTACAAATAGCCATTTTGTGAAATTTTTCATACATCACCCATTTTCTATTTCTTTATCTATGTAGTCATCAAAAGTACTTGTGTTACGAGTAAACTTAAGAGGTATTGTTTTTGTTGGTCCATTACGATGTTTAGCTATAATGAATTCACTTTCACTTACCTGACTTTCTTCACTTGCTTGCTTATTATAATAATCATCTCTATATAAGAAAGCTACTATATCAGCATCTTGCTCGATAGAACCAGATTCTCTTAAATCACTAAGCATTGGTCTTTTGTCTTCTCGCCCTTCAACACTACGAGATAATTGAGCTAAAGCTACTACTGGAACTTCTAATTCCATAGCTAATGTTTTTAACGAACGAGATATTTCTGATACTTCTTGTTGTCTATTTCCCAAATATTTTGTTGATCCTTGAATAAGTGTTAAGTAGTCAATTATTATTATACCTAAACCATCTTTTTGGCTTGCTAGTCGACGACATTTAGCTTTTATCTCAGACATAGTCATACCAGGCGTATCATCTATATATAATTTTGTATCAGCTAATCTGCTTATTGCCTCGTTTATTTTTTTCCAATCAGAATGTTCTAAGAAACCGCGTTTTAGCTTATTTTGATCTATATGACCTTCAGATGCTAGCATACGCATTGCCAACTGCTCAGCACCCATTTCCATATTAAATAAGGCGACTGCTTTTTCTTGATTTTTAGCAATGTTAGTAGCCATATTTAAAGCAAATGCAGTTTTTCCCATCGCTGGTCTTGCAGCAACAATTATTAATTCATTAGGATGTAATCCTGATGTTATTTTATCTATTTCTGCAAATCCTGTTGATACACCAGTGATTGAACCCTTGTTTTGAGCTAGTTTCTCTAAATCAGATTGCGTTTTAAATAATACTTCTTGAATACTTCTAAATTCTGATCCTTTTCTTGTCTTAACAACATTTAAAATACTTTTTTCCGCGCTATCTAAAATATCATTTAATGATTCTGATGCTTCATAGGCTTCCGTAGCTATCTTAGAAGATTCTTCTATTAATCTTCTAAGAACAGCTTTTTCATTAACAATTTTAATATATTCGTCTACATTAGATGCACTAGGTACAGAATTAACTAACTCTGTTATATAAGCAACACCGCCAATAATCTTCAACCACTTCTTTTTTTCTAGTTCTTCAGTTACAGTTGTAATATCAACAGGTTTACTTATTTCTATTAAATCGCTAATTACAGAAAATATTTTATCATGTGCCTCTAAATAAAATAAATCACCACTTAAATTTTCTACACATTTTTGAGCAGCATACTTTGATAAAAACATTGAACCTAATACTGCTTGTTCAGCGTCTATATTGTGTGGCATTACTCTTTCAGCCATTATAATCACCTAGCTCTCTTTTTTTAAAGTTATTTTTAATGTAGCTATTACTTTTTTATGTAGTTCTATCTTTATTTCATGTGTACCTAAAGAAGATATTGTAGTATCTGTGTTAATTGCCTTTTTGTCTATATCTATTCCTTTTTTCTTTAATTGTGTTACTATTTGTTTAGAACTAACTGCTCCAAAAACTCTATCCATTTTTCCAGTTTTCACTTGAAAAACCAAAGTCATTTTTTCTAATTGCTTCTTTATTTCTTCGCATTTACCAATTTTTTCTTGCTCTTCAAGTTCCTTTTTTAAATTTACTGTTTCTAAATGTTTTTTATTACTATCTGTGGCTGCTATTGCATAACCATTTTTTATTAAATAATTCATCCCATATCCATCTTTAACAGTTTTTAATTCACCTGTTTTTCCTTGTCCTTTTAAATCTTTAATAAATATAACATTCATGCTTTCACCTCTGTTTATATTATACTATAAAAATGGGTTATTGTCTTTAATAAAAAAAGAAAACATAACTATATATTTTCTTTTTCTCTTATTTTTCTAGCTAAATCTTGAATTTTTTTAATCCTATGATTTACTCCTGATTTAGAAATAGGAACATTTGTTTCGTATGTTATTATCTCGCTTAACTCTTGAAGAGAAACATCGTTATATTTAAGTCTATACTCAGCTATTACTTTTTCCTTATCATCTAGTAAATCTAAGCCTCCAAAAGAAATAATTTTTTCGATATCTTCAACTTGTTTTGTTGCTGCCTCAACTGTTTTATCAACATTAGCTTGTTCCATATTATTTAATCTATTTGTCATATTTTTATGATCGCGATATATTCTAATATCTTCGTAATACATAACTGCGTTAGGTGCATTAATTATTCTTAAAAAGTCACCAATCTTTTCTGCTTCTTTTATATATACCATATATTTATTATCTCGTTTTATATATTTACTATTTAAATAGAACTCGTTTAAATTTTTCACAATAAAATTAGCATAATGTTCATTATTAAAAAGAAACTCTAAATGATATCTAGATTTTTTTGGATCATTTATACTACCCGATATAAGAAATAAACCTCTTAAATAAGCACGCATAGTATCCATATCATCAATTATATAGTCATTTGGAATATCTAATAATTTATTATCACTATATATTGCGAGTGACTTTAAAATGTCAAAAATTCCATTGTTTATTTCTAAAATATAAATTAAATTTTTACTATAATTATATCCTTTTCTAATAGTTATTTTGGCATATTCATTAAATAGATCCTTAATTAATTTATATATTCTTCTTGCTACACTAGCGTTTTCTGTATAAAGTTTAATTTGTTTATTTGATATTTCACTATTATGGATTATTGCTGATAATTCAGCTATATTTTCAGCTTCTAGAGAATCAATTTTACTAACTTCGTTTTTTACTATACTAGTAAATGACATACTATTCCCTTATCAAGGTCGAAAAAATATAAAAAGCAAGTTTTAATGTATCATGTCTAATTATTTCTTTTTCCATTGAAACTAAATCATCTTTTATTACTTTAACTTTTAATTTTTTCATATTCTCTTTATCCAGTATTACTTGATCTTTTTGCTCTAATGTAGCATACTTTTCAATTATGTTTTTTTCAATTTGACCACTATTTGCAATAACAGTTTCTATTTTTCTTTTCCCTAGATATCTATTTAACAATTTAACATGATCACTTACTTTAAAATTGTCCGTTTCTCCTGGTTGAGTCATCATATTACAAACATACATTATCTTAGCAGTACTTTTATCTATTTCTTTTATCACATCTTTACAAATCAGATTTGGTAGAATACTAGTAAATAAACTTCCCATACTTAAAATAATACAATCTGCTTCACGTATTGACTTTAATACAGCATCACATACAATTGGTTTCGTTTTATAGTAAACATCCTTTATTTTTTTAGGACTCTCTGTTATATGATGTTCACCTTCTATAATACTACCATCTTCCATACGTCCCATCAAAACAACGTTGTCTTCAGTTAAAGGTAACACTCTGCCTTTTAAATTTAATACTTTACTTAAAGATTCTATACCATCGGACATATTACCAGTTATATTAGCCATTGCTGTTAGTAATAAGTTTCCAACTGCATGACCATTTAGATCACTATTTGTTTTGAATCTATAATCAAGTAATTCTTCAACTAAAGGTTCTGTTTCTGATAATGAAACGATTACTTTTCTTATATCTCCAACAGCTGGCGTGTTGAATTCTTCTCTTAATCGTCCTGTACTCTTTCCATCATCACATACCGAAACAACGGCAGTAATATCTAATGGATATTGTTTTAATCCTCTTAATAATGATGATAACCCTGTACCACCACCTAATATTACAACTTTTTTATTCATAAAATCACCATATACATTATACTACAATACACTCATAAAAAAAAGCACTTATAATAAGCAGCTCTTTTTTATAATATATTAGTTTATAGTTATTTTCTATAATTGACATTCATCCGAATCAATATTATTTATTTGTATTTCTTCAATATACCCACTAGCACAATAATATTTTGAGTGTACATCGTAAAAATAATATCTTCCCGATCTATAATAGATTGTACCTCCTAATACTTCGCTTTTATTTTCATACTTTAATTTTGAACTTAGGATATCAATACCTGTATTTTCAGTTATCTCTAAATAATCAGTATCTGCATTATATATTTTAGCTGCTTCAACAATAGCATTTAATGTTTCTTTGAATGCTTTTTCTCTAGCATTTTTTATTGCATTACTAATAATAGGCGTAGTTATTAATCCTAAAATGCCTATTAAGGTTATAACTGTTAATAATTCTACCAATGTAAAACCATTTTTTATTTTCATAATACCACCTATTTTCATTATAACATAATAATAAAAAAGAGTATATAATACTCTTTTAGAACTTAACATCATCAATATTAGTTACATCGTTATATTGATTATTAAATTTAGATCCACGTCCAAGAACAATAATACCAACAATACCTGTCAGTACCATTAATATTGATACTAATTGTGCAGCTTTTAAATTTCCTAACATAAGGCTGTCTGTTCTTAACATCTCAATAAAAAATCTACCAATTCCATACCATATTAAATAACTACATGTCACTTGACCTATTTTAATGTATTTTAATCTTCTAACTATTAATATTAATATGAATCCAATTAAACACCATATCGATTCATATAAGAAAGTAGGTTGATAATAAACTCCATCTATTTTCATTCCATTTATTATGAAATCAGGAATAAAAAATTTCTTCAAAGTTTCATATGCAACTAAGCCACCATGAGCTTCGCCATTAAAAAAATTTCCCCATCTTCCTATAGCTTGACCAATAATCAATCCTACTACAATAAAATCTAAAATAAATAGGGTGTTTACCTTGTATCTTTGAGTATAAACAACGGTAAAAATTAAACCAGCAATTATTGCACCATGAATTGCTAAACCGCCTTCCCATACTTTAAATATACTAGGAATATCATTTACATATAATGACCAATTAAATATAACATAATAAATTCTTGCACCAATTAATGCAGTAGGGATAATCCAAAAAAATAAATTTAACATAAAGTTTTCTGGTATATTAAATCTTTTTGCCTCATTCAAGACAATATTTCCTCCAATTAGTATAGCTAAAAAAATGAATACTGAATACCAATATATTGTAATAATTCCTAAATCAATTAATATGCCATTCATATTATATTTCCTTTCTTACTATTGGTTCTATTATGCATTTTTGCATTAAAATATTTACAAAAGATATAAAAACAGCTACTATAAAAGCCATAAAAATACCAGTTATTTCAAAATGTGTACCTAATAATAAATCTGTTATATATAAAATTATTACATTAATAAATGGATAAAATAAACCCATTGTTAAACCAGTAAGTGGAAGTGTAAGCCAAATTAAAAGGGGTTTTATTGTCTTTCCTAATATGTAAATAATTATTGCTGTAATTAAAAACCAAAATCCATAATAGGATGTATCAAATTGAACAGTTTTTTTAAATATTAATGATACACTAATCAATACTATTGCATAGCCTATCATATATATTATCCAATCAATAAAACGATTTAACCTTACTTCTTTTTTGTCATTAATTATTAATTTCATCTGCTCATCTCCTATGATATATAGTATAACATATATTAACTATTTTTTAAATTCTTTGTTTACTTTTTAAAAGAACAATGCTTGCATAATTCTTCAAATCTCGTATTATTCATAAATCCTTTTATTATTTTTTTTGTTTTTTCATTTTCTAAAATGTCTTTTAATGAAGTTTCAAAAATATTTCCCAATTTTATTATACCTTCTGCATCTAAACAACAAGGAACAACAGTTCCATCGCTCAATATTGCAATGTGTGTTTTTAATCCGTAGCAGTAACCTTCATTGTTAGTAGTATTGTTGACTGAAGGCCAATCAAATTCAATATCTTTATTAATATATGTTAATTCATCTATTTTTATATTCTTTTGTTCTTTTATTTCTATTTCTTTTTGCTGTGATAGATCATAATAATTTCTTATTATATCCAATATTAAATTATCTTCAATAACAAAATCTTCTTTTAATGTCCAATATCGATAGACAAAGTATATTTTAGAATATTTTTTTATATATTCAACTGCATCTACAATTTCTAACATATCAGTTTCACTTGATATTGAGTGTGTACTTATATTTACTTGTCTCACACAATTATGTTCAATTATTATTTCTTTTTGTTTATTTAGATAAGTACCATTTGTTGTTATATTAACTTGCATATTGTATTTATCACAAATTGCCAATATTTCATTAAATTTAGAATGAAGTAGGGGTTCACCTTTAACATGAAGATATACATAATCAGTATAATATTTAACCTGATTCAGAATATGTTCAAAATTTTGGATATTCATTTCCACTTTTTTTCTAGAACTTTTTGAGCAAAATGAACAATTTTTATTACATATATTAGTTATTTCAATATATACTTTTTTAAATCTCATTTTTCTTCCTGCATCTCAAATAATATATCTCTTAATTCCATAGCTCTTTCAAAATCTAAATCTTTTGCTGCTTGTTTCATTTCAGCTTCAATTCTTAATTTTATTTTCTCTCTATCAGCTTTATTCAATTTTTTCGATTTACTTTCATCTTCTACTTCAACTATATTACTTATTGTGTCTCTTATTTCCTTTATTACAGTTGTTGGGATAATATTATTTTCTTTATTATAATCTTCTTGTATTTTTCTTCTTCTATTTGTTTCATTAATTGCTTTTTCCATAGACTCGCTTATTATATCAGCATACATTAGAACTTTACCACTTGCATTTCTAGCAGCTCTACCAATTGTTTGTATTAAACTTCGTTCACTACGCAAAAAACCTTGTTTGTCTGCATCCATAATTGCTACTAAACTAACTTCTGGTAAATCTAAACCTTCTCTAAGTAAATTTATTCCTACCAGTACATCATATTTTCCTAATCTTAAATCTCTTAATATTTTTAATCTATCCAGAGTTTTAACCTCACTATGTAGATATGAAACTTTAATATCAAGTTTTTTTAAATATGTTGTAAGTTCTTCAGCCATTCTGATTGTTAAAGTTGTTATTAATACTCTTTCATTAATTTTAGTTCTATTATTTATTTCATTAACTAAATCATCTATTTGATTAGCAGTCTTTCTTACTTCAATAATTGGATCTAATAAACCTGTTGGCCTAATAATTTGTTCTGTTATTTGATCTGTTTTACCTAATTCATAATCACCTGGAGTTGCAGATACAAATATTGCTTGTTTTATTTTTTCTTCAAATTCCTCAAACTTTAAAGGTCTATTATCCATTGCACTTGGTAATCTAAAACCGTAATCAACTAAAACTCCCTTTCTAGCTTGATCTCCATTATACATTGCCTTAACTTGCGGTATTGTAACATGTGATTCATCTACAACTAATAAATAGTCATCACCAAAAAAATCCATAAGTGTAGTTGGGGTGGCACCAGACTCCTTTAATGCAAGATGCCTTGAATAATTTTCTACTCCACGACAAAATCCGGTTTCACTAAGCATTTCTAAATCATAGTTTGTACGCTCATTTATTCTTTGAAACTCAATTAATTTATTATCTTTTTTAAATTTTTCTAATTGTTGTTCAAGTTCTTTCTTTATATTAATAACAGCCAATTTTAATTTTTCATCACTCGTCACAAAATGACTAGCAGGGAATATAGTAATTGTTTTCTTATTTTGAATAATAGTTCCGGTTAAAGTGTCAAATTCGCTTATACGATCTATTTCATCACCAAAAAATTCAATTCTATAGCCTTTTCCGTGTTGACTTACTGGAATTATTTCCAAAACATCTCCCTTAACTCTAAAGCTTCCGCGTTTTAAATCTAAATTATTTCTCTCATATAACATATCAATAAGTTGTTCAATTACTTGGTTTCTATCAATTTTCTGATTAACAGATATAATCAATAATTTATTACGATATTCTTCTATTTCACCTATTCCATAAATACAAGAAACAGAAGAAACAACAATTACATCCTTATTATTTAATAATGCAGCTGTGGCACTATGCCTTAACTCGTCAATTTCATCATTTATTGAAGAGTCTTTTTCTATGTATGTATCAGTTTTTGCTACATAGGCTTCTGGTTGATAATAATCATAATAAGAAACAAAATATTCTACATGATTTTCTGGGAATAGTTCTTTAAGTTCACTATATAATTGTCCTGCCAGTGTTTTATTATGTGCTAAAACTAGAGTAGGTTTGTTTACTTCAGCTATAACATTTGCAATAGTAAATGTTTTACCAGTTCCTGTTCCACCTAATAAGATTTGATATTTTTTCTTTTCAATTATATTATTAACTAAATTGTTTATTGCAGTTGGCTGATCACCACTCGGAAAATACTTTGATACTAATTTAAAATTCATTTTCATCACCAAAATCATTTTAACATCTTTGTTTTTCAATAACAATAAAAAAAGTAAGTATTCTTACTTTTCTATCTTTATTATAACTTGATATACATTTTCAAAATCAAATTCTTCTGTATCAACAATATAACCTAATTTTTCTAGCTCTTTTGTATTGTTTCTAACTATCTCAAGTGCATTAGCAATACTCTTATTTGCAGAGATATTTGCATTTACTGTTGGAAGAGGAACTTCTTCTGATGTAATTGGTTCTATTGAAACAAATTGTTCTCTTTCAATTGGTGCACTTATATTGAAATCAAAGTTTGGATTAATTAAATTACTAGTAATATCTCCATCTGCTAGTGTTGGAACGTTTGTATCTAATATAACGCTCTCTGATACAGGAGTTGTAACACTCATACCTGTATCTGTTACCAAATTATCTTCAGCACTCATTGTTGAATTTGCAGGTGCTGAGATATTTTCATCAAATAATGGCATAGTCATACTTTCAATTATATTTTCATTATTTGCTACCGGAGTAACTACATTCGTATCGATGTTTTCTGTTAATGTTTCTGGAACTGAAACATTTTCAGATGAAAAGTTTGCTTGATCAAATGTAGGAAGAGTAACACTAGGATTAGTATTTAATCCTTCTTGCACATTATTATTAATGATAGGTGCGTTTAATTCATCAATATTAAAATTAAATAATTCATTATTTCCAAGACTAGGTAAAATTGGTTCATTTGTAGTTTCTATAGATTTGTTATCATTTTCTATAGGATAACTCGTTTGAAATTGATTACCTAAGTCAAAATTAAATGCATCAGTTATTCCTGTAGCAATATTTTTTTCTGTTGATTCATTTTTAATTTCTTCAGGTTGGTCTTCTCCCATAGGTAAATCAAAGAATTTTCCTGTTTTTATTTCTTCAACAGGTTCACTTTTTTCAGGTTCTACATTTACCACATCACCACCTACAATTGAGGGTTTAAGTAAACTGTTAATATCTATTGGTTCTTTTTCAGAATCTATGTTTATGTCTTTTGCACTAGACTCGATTTTATCAATATTCATGAATCCTGGATTTAATTCAGGTAGCTTATCATTTAATAAATCATTCATTTCTTCACCTTCGATTTTTTCTTCTTTTATATCCTCTATTGGGTTGCTTGGAATATTATTATTTGTATCTACTACCTGATTAATACTATTATTTTCTAATTTAAAAGGATTGAATTCTTCCATTGGGTCAACTATAACTTGATCTTCATTTATAACGGGTAATTGTTCAGGATCATCAATTATAACAATTGGTTCGTCTGTTAAACTCTTACCATCTATAACATTAGAAGTATCAAAAGTAGGAATAGAGCCCGCAGAAATAGGGGCTATTTTAAATGGATTTTGTTTTTCTTCTTCTATTTCATCATAAACCATTGGAACATCATTTCCTAAATCAATATTCAATGAGTTTATATCTTTGTCTGAATTTAAGAAAATACTAATCTCTTCGTCTGTTTTTCTAACAGTTAACCTATTTTGAATAATATTTTCCAACATTTTTCTTTGGTTAGACATATTTACTAGTTTAAGCAAAGATCTAGCATGTCGTTCAGAAATTTTTTCTTCTAGTACAGCTTCCTGTACTTCTTCATCTAGATTTAATAATCTTAATTTGTTTGCTACTGTAGATTGTGTCTTCCCTAATTTTATTGCTAATTCTTCTTGAGTTAAGTAACCCATATCCAAAATTTTCTTATATGAAATTGCTTCTTCTATAGGAGTTAAATCTTTTCTTTGCACATTCTCTATTAATGCTACTTCAGCACTATCTTTATCATTCAATTCAGTTATTACAGCTGGAATTGTTTGTTTTCCGGCTAATAAACTTGCTTTATATCTTCTTTCACCTGCAATTATTTCATATTTATCTCCCATTGCTCTAACAACAATAGGTTGAATAACACCATGTTCCTTTATGGATTCGCATAATTCATTAATTGAATCTTCATTAAATTTAATACGTGGTTGAAATCTATTTGGTAATACATCATTTACATCAAGATCAACAACTCTTTTTTCAAATTCCATATTATACCTCTATTCTTAAAATACTCTAGTAATATAATACTATAAATAAAAATTTTAAACAAGAGGTTTTTGGGAAATATTTCCCAAAAAAATAAAAAGAGGCCTATAGTGGTCGCTTTTTAATTTCTGCGTTTTTGCGAGGATATTTTTTTGAAGTTGGTTTTTCTTTTAAATATACTATAATTGTCCTATTACTATTTTCATAAGGTAACATAAATTCTAATTTCTTTATTTGTTTTATTTCTAATTCCTTAATTGCTTTTTGAGATAAATTTATTTCCTGGGAAATATTAGCTTTCATAGGGATGAAATATTTACCTACTTTAACTAATGGGACACAATACTCCATTAATACGGATAAATTTGCAACAGCTCGAGCAGTTACAACATCATATATTTCACGATTTTTTATCCCATACTCTTCACTTCTAGCATGAATTGTTTCAATATCTTTTAAATCTAATTCTTTAATTACAATATTTAAAAATTTGATTCTTTTTTCTAAGGCATCAATTAATGTTACTTTTAAATTAGGAAACAATATTTTTAAAACTAATCCAGGAAATCCTGCTCCTGTACCTATATCACATAAAGAAGTCTCATTATTTAAATCTATTGCTTTTACAAGTGTTGCAGAATCATAAAAATGCTTTAAATAAACATCGTTTTTTTCTGTTATTGCAGTTAAATTTATTTTTTCATTCCATTCGATAAGTAGTTCATAATATCTATTAAATTGCTTTAACATTTGTTCTGTAACTACTATTCCTAAGTTACTTAACTCTTTTACAAAATTAATTTCTGTCATTGTGATACTCTTTCTTAAGATATATCATTATAATTGATATATCTGATGGATTTACTCCACTTATTCTTAATGCTTGTCCAACCGAAGCAGGTCTAACTTCCTTTAATTTTTGTTTAGCTTCACTAGCTAAATTATGTATCTTTTCATAATCTATATCTTCCGGAATTTTTTTACTATCTAGATCAACCATTTTATTTGCTTCTTTTATAGCTTTATCAATATATCCTTCATATTTTATACTAATTTGAACTTGCTCTTTAACTTCATTATCATAATTAATGTTATAAAATTTTTCTATATCTTCCATAGTTATTTCAGGTCTCTTTAATAAATTGTATAAACTTATTCCATCTTTTAAAATAGAAGAATTTATACTAGATAAATATAGATTCACTTCTTCTTTAGGAGTAACTTTGTTTTCTTTTAGTTCTTTCTCTAATAATTCAATATTTTTATTTTTCTCTAATAATTTAGTATACTTTTGCTCATCTATCAAGCCCAGTTTATAACCATATTCTCTAAGCCTTATATCAGCATTATCACTTCTAAGTAAAAGTCTATATTCTGCTCTTGAAGTCAATAGGCGATATGGATCCCTTATACCTTTGTTTACTAAATCATCTATTAATACACCGATATATGCTTCATTTCTTTTTAGTATTAATGGGTCTTTTCCTTCTAATTTCAAAGAAGCATTTATTCCAGCTATTAAACCTTGTCCTGCAGCCTCTTCGTAACCACTTGTGCCATTTATTTGACCAGCAGTAAATAAATTTTCAATAACTTTACTCTCTAATGATAATTTCATTTGAGTAGGGTAGACTGCATCATATTCAATTGCATAAGCATATTTTAATATTTTTGCATTTTCTAAACCAGGTAAACTATGAACCATTAAATCTTGGACATCATGTGGCATACTTGTTGAGAAACCTTGTATGTATATATCATCATAATATATACTTTCTGGTTCCAAAAATAACTGATGCTTTTCTTTATCACAAAATCTTACTATTTTATCTTCAATTGATGGACAATATCTTGGTCCAACTCCTGTTATGTCATCCAAGCCACCATACATGCTTGCTTTATTTAGATTCTCCAAAATAATTTTTTTGGTTTCGGGTGTAGTATATATTAAATGGCAAGAAACTTGCTTAGTAAAATCATATGATATATTTTCATCAAAACTAAAAAATCTATTACATTGATCTCCAAGTTCTTCTTTTGTTTTTGAATAATCAATACTTTTTTTATCAATTCTCTGTGGTGTTCCTGTTTTTAATCTAATTATTTTAAGACCATATTTTTTTAAATTATCACTCAAATATTGACTAGGCTTTTCACCATGTGGTCCTTCACGTCTACGTGTATCACCAACCATTATATCTGCTTTTAAATAAGTGCCTGTTGTTAAAACAACAGAATCACTAAGTATTTTAGTATTATCTGATAATATTACACCCTTTACTTTTTGTTCTTCTACAATCAAATCTTCAACCATTGCTTCTAAAATAGTTAAGTTTTCCTGATTTTCTAATTGTTCTAACATTAATTTAGGATAAGTAACTTTATCAGCCTGAGCCCTTAAAGCTTGTACTGCCGGTCCTTTTGCACTATTCAGCATCTTTATCTGAATTTTACCAGCATCTGCACATTTACCCATTTGACCGCCTAATGCATCAATTTCTCTAACAACAATCCCTTTGGCACTTCCACCAATTGAAGGATTACAAGGCATATCTGCAATATTCTTTTTATTACCAGTAATTAATAATGTTTTGTGTCCTTTTCTTGCTGCAGCTAAAGAGGCCTCACAACCTGCATGACCACCACCAACTACTATTATTTCATATTTCATTTTCATCACTTCCATTTACTTACCAAGACAAAATCTACTGAATAATTGATCTATTAAATCATCTTCATATGTTTCGCCGATTATTTCTCCTAATATGTTCCATACATTTTTTAGATCAATTTCTATCATATCAATAGGCATATTATTATTTATACCTTTTATAACATCATTTAAAGATATTAAAGATTTTTCTATTAAAGAAATACTTCTAGCATTAGATAAATAAGTTAAACTTTCTGTTTCTATATTTCCCAAATTATATATCTCTTTTATTTTATTCTTTAAATCTTCTATTCCTTTATCCTCCAAAGCACTTATATAAACTAAATTTTTTATACCTTGAGGTAAATCTATTTTACTACTTAAATCACACTTATTAACTACGATGATATAATTTTTATCATCTAATTTTTTTAATATTTCAAGTTCCTTGTCAGAAATTTTATCATTATTACTTAAAACATAAAGTATTAAATCAGAATTATCAATTAATTCTAAACTTTTTTTAACACCTATACTCTCGACGAGATTATCTGTTTCCCTAATTCCTGCTGTATCTATTATATTCAACAAAATTCCATCTAAGGATATTTTACCCTCTACTATATCGCGAGTAGTACCCTCTATGTCTGTAACTATTGCCTTGTCTTCATTTATTAATCTATTTAACAAACTACTTTTTCCTACATTTGGTTTTCCAATTATAGATGTTTTAATACCGTCTTTTATAAGAATCCCGTCTTTACTATCAGATAATATTTTTTCTAATTTTTTCCTTATTACTTCTAAACTTGGTAGTAGTTTCTCATTTGTTACCACTTCAATATCTTCATACTCTGGATAATCAATATTTACTTCTATATTAGAAACAACTTGAATTATATCTTCTCTAAGATTTCTTATCATATTCGAAACTTTTCCGTCAAGTTGATTTATCGCTAACGAACGAGATTTTTCTGTTTTAGAATTTATCAAATCCATTATACTTTCGGCTTGCATTAAATCTATTCTTCCATTTAAAAATGCCCTTTTTGTAAATTCACCAGGCTCTGATAAACGACATCCATTATTTAATAATAATTTTAATATGTAATTAGTTGTTGCTATTCCTCCATGAGCATTAATTTCAACTATGTCTTCACAAGTAAAAGTTTTTGGAGCTCTCATTACACTTATTAAAACTTCATCCACTACTTTTTCACAATCAACTATATGGTCATAATTTATTGTATTTGAATTAACATTCATTAATTTTCTTCTTTTTGTTATTCCATTTACTATTTCTATTGCATCAGGTCCACTAACTCTTATAATAGATATTGCGCCTATACCTAATGCAGTTGAAATAGCTGCTATTGTATCGTTCATATTTCACCTACTTTAATCTAATTTTAAATATATTAAAAATAAAAGCTAAACCTACATATTTATATAATTGTTTAGGAGTTGCAAATATTTCTAATGAAACTACTTTATCTACACATGTTATAATCCAACCTTCAATATACTTTGGAGGTCTTATATTTAAAGGAAACATATGCTTAACTATAATATCACTTATTTTATCTGTCATAAATTCGGGAAATATTTTCCTAGAGTTTTCTAGGGCCTCATATGCATGTACAAAACCATGCAAATTTTTTATTCCTTTTTTATGACTTTTTTGCCAATCATCATAATAAAAATCATGAAGTAATCCTCCAATTGCTGCACTTTCATAATCTAATTTTAATATTTTAGCTATTTTATAAGAATTAAAAGAAACTATCAATGAATGTGTATATACAGATCTATTTTCATGATGATTATATTCTAATCTCTTTTTAAATTCATCATTATTTAAAATATCTATGACAATGTCAATATATTCATCAGTCATTTTACTATATAATTTTTCTAATGTTTTTTGTTCATTCATATAGATTCCTCCCTAATTGATTAATTATACACTAATTTAATAAAAAAAAGAAGATTTTTTAATCTTCTTTATAACTTATTACAATATATCTGTTTGGATCTTCTCCAAAACTTTCACTTTTTAAATTGTTATAATTTCCTATGATATTATGAACGATTCTTCTTTCATATGAATTCATTGGATCTAACTTAACTTCTATTTTTGAACTAATTATTTCTTTTGCTAATGATTTAATTTCTCTTTCAAGTCTTTGTTCTTTATTAGACTTATAATTAGCGGCATCAACACTAATTCTAATATTGAAACCTGTTTTATTGTTTATTGTTTGATGTAATAACAATTGTATAGAATTAAGTGTTCTACCATCTTTACCAATTAATATTGAGTTATCATCACAAATTAACATTATATTATAACAATCATCCTTATACCTTATTTCTGTATTTATTTTTTTACCTAACGATAAACCGAAGTTGTTAATAAATTCTTTGATATAATTTCTAATAGCTGATTTTTCTACTATTTTTACTAAATATTTTTTTCCTTTAAATAATTTTCCAGGAATTTCTTCTGTTTTATAATGAACTTCTTCTAAATTGATAGTTGAAAGAACTTCTTCTTCTGTTTTTCCTTCTTTTTCAATAACTTCTATCATTTTGCAATACTCCTTTTTACATATAAATTTTGTACAATTGTAAATGTTGAATTCGTAATCCAATATAATGCTATTGCTGATGAAACAGTAAATGATGCTGTTCCTATCATAACTAGGGTAATATTTCTCATAAGTTTCATTTGTGCTTCTTGTTCTTTACCTAAAGCGGCACCACTGTTAAGTTTAAATGAATAGAATGTAACTAAAAATACTAATATTACAAGTATTATATAGAAATAATTGCCATTTGAGAAAGCCGAAATTGGAGTAACTCCTAATTCAAAAACTAAAAACTTTCCTTCAAATACAGCTGGTAATCTATAAAGTGCTTCATAGAAAGCCATAAATAATGGTAACTGAATAAAAGAAAATAAACATCCTGACATTGGGTTAATATTATATTTTTTATAAAGAATTAACATTTCTTGACTTTTTTGCATCATACTATCTTGATCTGTTTTATCTTTATATTTCTTTTCCAATTTAGTTAACTCTGGTTGTACTTTTTTTAAATTTTCTGATTGCAAAGCAGCTTTTTTAGTAAATGGAATCATAACTGTTCTAATCATTAATGTAACTAAAATAATTGCTAGACCAAAATTTTTAACAAAATATCCTATTTTTAATATTAACCAAGCTAGTGGTTTTACAAAAACTGAGGTCCAAATTCCTTCATAACCTCCACTGCTTATTTTAAATTCACTACATTTAGGCAACTTTGTAATATCTTTATTAAATTCTTGATATTTTGCTAATGTATCATCTGATATTGGCTGACATAAAATATTTTCTACTAAATTTTGACCAGTTGAATCGTTTTTTACTATTTTTTTATTATCATCTTTAAGATATGATGTACACCCCGTTAAAGTAAATACACACAAAAGTAAAGTAATAATTAATATTTTCTTTTTTTTCATTATATTACTCCTTTATTATTTTCAAGTTTTCAAAAGCTTCAATTAGCTCTTTCTCTAGTTCTAAATATGAAATAGATAATACACTCTTCTTAAGTATTATAATACAATTAAAGTTATTTTGATAGTTATTTTTATCAACAATATTTTTAAGTCTTCTCTTATATAAGTTTCTAGTAACAGCGTTACCAATTTTTTTACTTACCGAAATACCAAAATGATAATTTTGTTCATTTGTTCTTTCTATATATATATAAGTGTTTTTACTTTTATATGCTCTATTATTTTTTATAATTTTATCAAAATCTCTGTTATTCTTTAAAATATTGATTTTTTTCATATTTCACCATCCAACTAAAAAACCACTTATAAAGTGGTAATTATTAATGAGATAAAACTTTACGTCCTTTTCTTCTTCTTCTTTTAATTACTGAAGATTTTGCACGTGCTAAGAATCCTATTTTTTTACTTCTTTTTCTTGTATTTGGTTGATATGTTCTTTTCATTGTAACACCTCCTGAACTTTTATATTAATATTTGGTTGCACCATTAATTATATATATAATTGCTTTTTTTGTCAAACCTTTTTCTTCCATTTGTGGAAAATATGTGGATTTTTTATTATTAACATATTTTTTTGTAAATATGTGGGAAAAAACATGTTAATAAATAATTGTTTTTATTAGTTTTCAACTTTTTTTGTGGATTACAAAATTTAAAATAACTAATTTATTTTTTTCCACCATTTTTGTGGAAAAATTATCATTTTTATTATATTTACTTATTATTTTTTCCACATAATAAGTGTCAATTTTTTAAAAATATTTAGTAAAAAAAAAAAAAACCACATATTTCCCAATTTTTTCTTTTATTTTCAACGTTTTTTTTAGTTTTTTCTATTGGAATTTTTATAAAAATAATGTAAAATGTGTTTAGACAAGACTGTGGGGTGGTTTTATGGACTATAATATTATATGGAATAAGTTTCTTGATAAAATTAAACAAGAAATACAACCAATTAATTATGAAACTTGGTTTGAAGAAACTAAACTCATAGAAATCAAGGATAATTCCGCAAAAGTATTAGTACCTATGACCTTACACAAAAAACATTTAAAAGATGCATATAATGAAATTGTTACTTCTTTATTTAATGAAATAACAGAATCAAATTTTATTATTAATTATGTTACAGAAGATGAATTAGAAAATAATATTGTTATAGATACTGATAAAATTGGTATTCCTATAGAAAATTTTGAGAATAACCTTGATCCAAAATACACATTTAATAATTTTATTATTGGGAAATCAAATAAGTTTGCGAAAATGAATGCTGTAGCAGTTGCAGAAAGACCAGGACAAATATATAATCCAATGTTTATATATGGACCAAGTGGAGTTGGTAAAACACACTTGATGCAAGCTATTGGTAATTATATTGTACAAAATTCAAACAAAAAAGTTTTATATGTAACCAGCGAAAAATTTGTTAATGACTTTTTAAAAATTTATCGTGATAAGAAAGAAAATGACAATTTTACTACAATAGATGAATTTAAAAATAAATATAGGGATATTGATGTACTAATTATAGATGACATTCAATATTTGGAAATAGCAAAAACAACGCAACAGGAATTTTTTAATACTTTTAATGAATTACACAGTAAAAATAAACAGATTATTATTTCTTCAGATAGATCACCAAATGATTTAAAAAAGTTAGAAGATAGACTATTAACTAGATTTTCGTGGGGACTTTCTGTAGATATAATGCCTCCAGATTTTGATTTAAGAATGAACATTATAAATAATAAGTTTAAAAGTAATGAAATTATGGTAGATTTTCCCGAAGATGTTAAAGAATTTATAGCTAGTATTTGTACCAGTGATGTTAGAAAATTAGAAGGTTGTATTAACAGAGTTCTTGCATATGCATCAATAATGAATGGATCTAATATTGATTTGCCACTTGCCGAGGAAGCATTAAATGGATACGTGGTTAAAACAATAATATCAAAAAATAAAATAGATCAAGTTCAACAAATTATTTCCCAAAAGTTTAATATAACTGTGGAAGACCTAAAAAGTAAGAAAAGAAAAGCAACAATAAGTTATCCAAGACAAATAGCAATGTATATTTGTAGAAACTTCCTAGATGAACCACTTGCAAGAATAGGTAGTGAATTTGGAGGAAAAGATCACACAACAGTTATGCATTCAGTTAATAAGATAACAAATGAGGTTAAAAAAGATAAAAATTTAAATGATGAAATTCAAAAAATTGTAAATCAAATAAAATAATACTGTGGAAAAATAATAACTTTACACATGTTATCAACACAAAAAAATGTAAATAGTATATAAAAAATAACAAAATTTACATTTTTCCACATTTTCCACACTAATAATAACAATAATATATATAAATAATAAGAAAAGAGGTTTTTACACATGAAAATTAAAATTAAACAAAATGTAATAATAGAACATCTAAATTATGTAATAAGGGGTATATCAACAAAAAATTTAATTCCTATACTTAACTGTATAAAATTAAGTTTAACTTCGGACGGATTATATTTAATGAGCACTGATAATGAAATAGCAATCAAAACTTTTATTCCTAAAAAAGACATTGAGGAAATAAAAGAACTTGGTGATTTAGTAGTTAGTGGGAAATTATTTCATGAGATAATCAGAAAACTTGATGCTGATGATATAAATGTTGAAGAATTAGTTGATTCAAAATTAAATATATATACAAAAAACTCTTCATTTACTTTAAATTGTAATAATGTAACTGATTTTCCTGATTTAGAATTATCAGAAAAACATAATCCAATAGTAATTAATCAGAAAGTATTTAAAAATATTATAAATCAAACAGTTTTTGCTACTTCTACTCAAGAATCAAGACCAGTATTAACAGGTATTAACTTTAAATTCGATAATGGTAAATTAGAATGTACTGCAACTGATTCTTATAGATTAGCTAAAAAAATTATAAAAGTTTCAGAAACTGAAGAAAATTATAATATTATTGTTCCTACGAAAAATTTAAATGAATTAACAAGAATGTTTAACGATATTGATGAAGAATTAGAAATTCATATTTTTGATAATAAAGTTATATTTAAATTTGGATCTATAATAATGTTATCTAGAATTATTAATGGAAGTTATCCAGACGCTACAAAGTTAATTCCAACTGATTTTAGTTTAATTGTAAAAATTAATTTAAGAAATTTTTATAATGCCATTGATAGAGCTTCATTATTAACTAATGAAAGTGACAAGAATACTATAAGATTTGAAACAAATAATAATAATGTTGTTATTTCATCAAATATTCCTGAAATAGGATATGTTGAGGAAAATTTAACTATAGATAAGAATAATGATGAAGAATTAAAGATTGCATTTAGTTCTAAATATATGATGGATGCATTGAAATCATTTGAATGCGAATATATAAATTTAATGTTTAATGGAGATGTAAAACCAATAATAATTAAGAATCCAGATAGTGATGATCTTACTCAATTAATTTTACCTATAAGAACATATTAATTTAAAAAGCGACAAAAGTTGCTTTTTTTTGTTAGTGTCGATTTTTTTCGACATTTTTTGTCAAATATATTATGTTATAAGTATATTAGCCTATAATAAAGTAGGTATTATATAGGTTAAATTTTATCAGGGGGGAATGTTATGAAAGGTTATGAAATTAATGCAGGTACCATGTGTCTAATGCAACAAGAAAATGGTAATACTAAGGTACTAGAAAGAAACAATAGTTATGAAATATATACGAATATTCATAAGATTGTTGATGAAAGTTGCCGAAGTTTTGGTAGTTCTTTGTCTGGGAGATTAGCAGGAACAGCTAAATTAACTGGAATAAGGTATAAGGCTCCTGTAATATTATCAGAAGAGTTATCTATAATATTATTACCTACAGGATCAACAAGAGGAGAAATTTGTCACTGGCTTTCTTTATATTCAATAAAGGAATATAGCGATGATGCCCAAGGAACTATTGTTGAACTAATAAATGGAGAAAAAATACATTTAAAAATATCAAAATTTGTATTACAAAACCAGATAAGTAAAGCAATTAGATTAGAGCATTGGATTAAACGTCATAATAAAGAACAAAACAGGTATTAAACCTGTTTTTTTCTATCATTTAGTTTATTTTTGTGGTATAATTATATTGTGTATAGGTATATACAAAAATATGTAATTTTAAAAATTGGTGCTTAAAATTAGAAATGTGGCGATATCTGTGTTTTTACAACAATTAAAATTAAAAAATTTTAGAAACTATGAAAAAGTTAATATAAAATTAAGTGAAAACATTAACATTTTTTATGGGGATAATGCTCAAGGCAAAACAAATATATTAGAAAGTATATATTTATTGGGTTTAACAAAATCACACAGAGCCACATCAGATAATGAACTAATTATGAATGAAAGAAATTACTACACTGTTGAAGGAATGATAAATAAAAATAAAATTAGAACAAAATTACTTTTAAAATATGCAAAAAAAAGCAAGGAATTTTACATTGATAACAATAAAATATTGAAAACAACTGATTACTTATCTAACATGAATGTTATAATTTTTTTTCCTGATGATATTGAAATAATAAAAGGTTTACCTGAAATTAGGAGAAAATATCTTAATACAGAATTGAGCCAATTATATCCTACATATTATAAAATTTTAAATGAATATAATAAGTTGCTCAAAATGAGAAATGATCTTTTAAAAAAGGCATGTAATCGTGAAAAAATTGATTTCAATTATTTAAATATAGTAACAGAATACTATATTGATAAAGCTGTATTTATTTATAGAGCTAGAAAAAAGTATATAGAGAAAGTTTCAATATTAGCTGCAAATATATTTAGTGATATTAGTAATAGTAAAAATTTTTCATTAAGTTATTTAACCAAACCATATATAGAAGATTTTAATTCGTTTGCTTTAAAAGAAAATTTAAAAAAAATTATGCAAGAAAATTTAGAAAAAGAGATAAAATTAGGAATGTCTTTATATGGACCACATCGAGATGATTTTGAATTTGTTTTAAATGGTTCTAATTTAAAAAAATTTGGATCACAAGGTCAACAAAAATTATCAGTTTTAGTATTAAAATTATCAGAAATTAAGATTTTTGAGAATCAATTAAATGAAACACCAATTTTATTACTAGATGATGTTTTTAGTGAATTTGATAAACATAAAAAAAATAACATATTAAAGTATATAGATAAGAATATACAGACTATAATAACAACAACAGATTTAAATAATATAAAAAAAGAAATTATAAATGTTTCAAAAGTATTTTATATTGATAAAGGAAAGATTGTAGAAAAATAGAGGTGAAATTATGGAACAAGAAATTAAACATTACGATGCTTCTGATATCCAGGTACTTGAAGGATTAGAGGCTGTAAGAAAAAGACCTGGTATGTACATAGGAACAACAAGTGAAAAAGGACTACATCATTTAGTTTGGGAAATAGTGGATAATGCTATAGATGAAGCTTTAGCTGGTTATTGTAATGATATTGAAATCGTTATTAATAAAGATAATTCTGTTACTGTAAAAGATGACGGTAGAGGTATACCAACAGGTGTTCATCCAAAAACAGGTTTGTCTACAGTAGAAACAGTTTATACTGTGTTACATGCAGGAGGTAAATTTGGTGGTGGCGGATATAAAGTGTCTGGCGGACTTCATGGAGTTGGTGCTTCTGTTGTTAATGCATTAAGTTTATGGGTTGAAGTTAGAGTATATCAAGCAGGAAAAGTACATTACATAAAATTTGCTAATGGTGGTCATACTGTTGAACCACTTAAAATAATAGATGAATGCTCTATAGATAGAACAGGTACTACAGTTACTTTTAAACCTGATCCAGAAATATTTACAGATACAATTATTTTTGATTACGAAACATTAAAAACAAGAATTAGAGAATTAGCTTTTTTGAATAAGGGATTAAAATTAATTTTATTTGATGATAGAACAGATGAGAAAAAAAGAGAAGAGTTTTATTATGAGGGTGGAATTAGTGCTTATGTACAATTTTTAAATAAAAATAAAACACCTATTCATGAACAAATTATTCATGTTGGTGGTGAAGAAAATGATATATCTGTAGAAGTAGCAATGCAATATAATTCTGGTTATACAGCAAATGTTTATTCTTTTACAAATAATATTAATACATATGAAGGTGGAACACACGAAGAAGGTGTAAAAAGAGCATTAACTCGTATTATTAATAATTATGCTAAAAACAATAGATTAATTAAAGATAATGATGATCCTTTAACAGGTGATGATGTTAGAGAAGGTTTGACAATGATTGTTTCTTGTAAACATCCAAATCCTCAATTTGAAGGACAAACAAAAACAAAATTAGGAAATAGTGAAGTTAGAAAAATAGCTGATGATGTTTTTAGTAATGGTTTTGAAAGATTTTTACTTGAAAATCCTGAGCAAGCTAAGTTAGTTATAGATAAGGCTTTAACAGCCGCACGTGCAAGAGTTGCGGCAAAACGTGCTAGAGAGTTGACTAGAAGAAAAGGTGGGTTAGAATTAACAAATCAATGGGGAAAACTTACTGATTGTTCTAGTAAAGATGCAACTGTATCAGAAATTTTTATTGTCGAAGGGGATTCAGCCGGTGGCTCTGCTGTTGGTGGAAGAGATTCTAAGACTCAAGCAATTTTGCCTTTAAGAGGTAAAATATTAAATGTAGAAAAAGCTAGATTAGATAGAATCCTAGGAAATGAAGAAATAAGAAGTATGATAACTGCTTTTGGTACTGGTATTGGTGATGAATTTGATATTTCAAAATTAAGATATCATAAAATAGTTATAATGACTGATGCTGATGTAGATGGTGCACATATTAGAACATTACTCTTAACATTATTTTATAGGTTTTTTAAACCAATTGTTGAAGCTGGACATATTTACGTTGCTCAACCACCATTATATAAAATTACACATGGTAAGACATTTACTTATGTTTTAACTGATCAAGAAAAAGAAGAATATATAAAAAGTTTACCAGCTACTACAAAGTATGATATTCAAAGAAACAAAGGATTAGGCGAAATGGATGCCGAGGAACTTTGTAGTACAACAATGAATATCAATCATAGAACATTACGTAGAGTAACTGTTGAGGATGCAATGCTTGCTGATAAGGTGTTTGAAACACTTATGGGTGAAGAAGTAGAGCCTAGACGTGAGTTTATTGAGGAAAATGCCATTTACGTACAAAATTTGGATATATAGGAGGTGCAATAGATGGACAGATTAGAAGAAGTAAACATTTCAAAAGAGATGCAACAATCATTTCTAGAATATTCAATGAGTGTAATAATATCTCGTGCATTGCCAGATTTAAGAGATGGACTTAAACCAGTACATAGAAGAATTCTTTATACTATGTATGAATCAGGATATACACCAGATAAAGCTTATGTAAAAAGTGCTAAAACAGTTGGAGCAGTTATTGGTAATTATCACCCTCATGGTGATACTGCTGTTTATGATGCTCTAGTTAGAATGGCACAAGATTTTAGTTATAGATATACTTTAATAGATGGTCATGGAAATTTTGGTTCTATTGATGGTTATGGTGCTGCAGCTTATCGTTATACTGAAGCCAGAATAGCAAAAATGTCAATGGAATTATTAAAGGACATAAACAAAGAGACAGTTGATTTTGAAGATAACTTCGATGGAAGTAGAAAAGAACCAACTATATTACCAAGTAGATATCCAAATATATTAGTAAATGGAACAATGGGTATAGCTGTTGGTATGGCTACAAATATACCTCCACATAATTTATCAGAAGTTATTGATGGATGTGTGGCATATATAGAAAATCCAGAAATAGAATTATTAGAACTTATGAATTATATAAAAGGTCCTGATTTTCCTACTGGTGCACTAATTTTGGGAAATAGTGGTATTAAAAAAGCTTATGAAACAGGAAAAGGTGCAATTACTATTAGATCAAAAGCTGAAATAGTCGAAAATAAAGGAAAAACAGAGATAATTGTTACCGAAATTCCATATCAAGTAAATAAATTAGCACTAAGACAAAGAATTGCTGAGTTAGTTAGAGATAAAATTATAGATGGGATAGGCGATTTACATGATGAATCAACTATTTCCCAGGGAATTAGGATTGTAATTGAGTTGAAAAAGGATGCAAATCCAAATGTTGTTTTAAACAATTTATATAAACATACACAATTGCAAACATCATATGGTATTAATTTTTTAATGCTAGATGATGGACAACCAAAAACATTAGGATTAAAATCCATAATTTCTAAATATATAGAATTTCAAAAATCAGTAATATATAGAAGAACTAAATTTGAATTAGATAAAGCTGAAAAGAGATCTCATATTTTGGAAGGATTAAAAATTGCATTAGAAAACATAGATGCAGTTATAAAGGTTATTAAAGAAGCACCAACAGATGAGGAAGCAAAAAACACTCTTATTTCTAGATTCAGTCTAAGTGATGTTCAAGCAGAAGCAATCATGGAGATGAAATTAAGAAGACTTTCAGGATTAGAACGTAAAAAGATTGAAGATGAATTGGCTGAGTTAATTAAAATTATTGAGAATTTAAAAAGCATTTTAGTTAGTGATGAAAAAATATCAAATATTGTAAAAGATGAATTGATAGAAATTAAGAATAAATATGGCGATGAAAGAAGAACTGAAATTGATAATTCTTCAATAGAATTTATAGAGGATGAATCTTTAATACCAGTTGAAGATATTGTCATTACATTAACAAATAAAGGTTATATTAAACGTATGACTAGTGAGACTTATAAATCACAAAATAGAGGTGGTGTGGGTGTTAAAGGTATGACAACAAACGAAGAAGATTTTGTTGAAAATATTACATCCATGACGACACATGATTATCTTATGTTCTTTACAAATAAAGGTAAAGTGTATAGGATGAAGGGATATGAAATACCTTTATATAATAGACAAGCAAAAGGTTTACCTATTGTTAACTTATTACCTATTGAAAAAGATGAAATTGTAAAAGTAATGTTAACAATCAAAGCTGATGAAAATGAAGGTAATATTGTATTTTGTACACAAAATGGACTAGTAAAGCGTACAAATTTGGTTGAATTTGAAAGTATTAGGACAAATGGTAAAATAGCTATAACTTTGAAAGAGAATGATGAACTTATTTCTGCTAAGAAAACATGTGGCGACAATGAAATATTGATTGCCTCATCAAACGGTAGAATGATAAGGTTCAAAGAGGAAGAAATTAGAGTTATGGGAAGAACTGCTTCAGGTGTACGTGGAATCGAAGTAGGTGATGGTGTCTGCGTTGGCTGTGAAATTGCTGAAGCAGGTCAAGAGATTTTGGTAGTAACTGAAAATGGATATGGAAAGAAAACATCAATTGATGAGTATAGAATGACACACAGGGGTAGCAAAGGTGTTAAAGCTTTAAATGTTACTTCTAAAAATGGAAATATTGTTTCATTTAAGACTATACATGGTGATGAAGATCTAATGATAGTGACAAATAGTGGAATTATTATAAGAATCTCTGCAGAACAAGTATCATCAACAGGCAGAGTTGCACAAGGTGTTCGTTTGATAAATTTAAAAGATGAACAAAAGGTTAGTACAATTGCTACAATTAAAAAAGATGAAGTAGAAAGCAATTTAGATTCTGAGATAGTTGAAGATAATCAATAATATGTTTCACGTGAAACTAAAAGAAAACAAAAGTTTTCTTTTTTTTGTCAATGTTTCACGTGAAACATTGATATTTAATTAGGTAATATTAAATTTTTCATTTTTTTATGTAAAAGTCTATATAATCAACATTTATGATGAATATTATTTGTTATTTTGTAATTATTGTAAATTTTATATATTTCACGTGAAACATATAAAGATTTAATATTTTGAACAGTATTAAGTTCAATTAAAATATTAAGTAAATAAAGTATGAATTTAATGTGAGGGTAAAAAAGTAAATATTTGACTAGTTTTTAATAAATAACATACATTAAACAACAAATTTTAAATATATAACGATCTGATGTATGTTTCACGTGAAACATATGATGAATTATTTTAAAATATTAATGTTTCACGTGAAACATTGTTGCAAAAGACTACAAAATATAGTATATTTGTATTGCACAACATTTATGGTTGAAACAGGTCAGAGTCGGAAGACAGCAGCCTTAAAACCCTCTAAATGTGTGTGCTTTTTAATTATATGGTGATAATAATGGAAAAATATATGAATATTGCATTAAAAGAGGCTAAAAAAGCTTTGAAATATGGAGATATACCA
>JAEWBI010000053.1 GCA_023391185.1 Bacillota bacterium
ACTTGTTGAAGATTGGATATTATTTTACAATACAAATCGTTTAAAGTCAAAAAAATAGGGAGTAAAATTAATTACTTCCTTTTATGATGTCTTTTTTGTTGTGAACTATTTGGGGTTCACTTCATTTTTAGAGGTGTTTTTTATTTATATCTAATCAATGATATATTTTATATAAATATATTTAAATCTTATGTCTATATATTAAAACTTTATTATTAGAAGTATTTAATCTACCATTTCTTTCAAAGTATAGATCAATATTATCTTGTGCTATTTGATTATATTTATTTTTAATTTTTATTTCTTTCATTACATCTGTAGAAGAATTTGTATTAGAAAGAACTATAAATGAATTAATATCTTTATCAATGCTTGAATCTATAATATTCATTACTAAATTTTTTGTTACTTCTTCTGTATCAATATCACTAAATTCATCATAACAATAGTAATAAGGACATACAGAAATTAATAAATGGTATTTTGATACATTTGTATAGGAAGTAAAACCTCCATATATTTTTAAATTAGAAATTTTGCCTTGAATACTGTGGTCTGGGTATACTTCGTATGCATCAATATTTTCATATGCTTGTGCAAGAAGTGTGGCTAACTCAAATTTACCCGCACCAATTTCACATAAGTTTTTATGTTGCTGTGGATTGAATAATTCCTTAACGATATTTGCAACATATAAATGTCTATTATTAATAACTGACTGAGCTTGATTTTTTATTAGATTATAAGACTCTAAACTTTCCATATTTTCTCACCTTGAAAGATATTGTAACCGTTTTTTCTAAAATGTCAAATTAAGAAACTATTTATTTCGTAATTTATAACTGTATTCATTCGCACTGTTAGAAAACAAAACATTAAAGGTATTTAAAGAGAAAGAATATAGTTTATGTGAATGAAAGAGGAATAATAATATTTCTCTTTTTGTGCTATAATTAATTATAGGATACATGATTTCTGTAATTTATGTATTGTCATTAGTTTAAAAATATTTTAGAGATAAAATAGAAAATGGTAAATTTAGTTATATAATTTTATTTTGGAAGGATGATATATATGAGTAAGTATGAGCCTTTATGGAAATATATTAATAATAGTAAAGAAGAACTTAAAAAGCTAACTTTTGAACAAGTAAAAGAAATACTTGGTTTTGAAATAGATCATTCTTTTTTGAATTATAAGAAAGAACTAATTAATTTTGGTTATAAAGTTGATAAAATCTCATTAAAAGAGAGACACATTACATTTATAATAAATAGTAATTAAAAGATGTTAATAAAAAATAAGAGGTATTAATATGATTGAATTACCTGAAGCTAGAACAATCGCAAAAGATTTAAGAAAAGAAATAATTGGAAAAAAAATAGTAGATGTACTTGGAAATTTCACGGATCATAAATTCACATTTTATTACGGTGAACCAAATAATTATAAAGAAATTTTATTAGGAAAAAAAATTACAAAAATAAATGATAGAAATTATTATGTAGAAATAGAAATAGAAGATTATGTGGTTCTTTTTAGAGATGGTGCAAATATTAGATATTATGATAATAGATCGGATTTTCCTGAAAAGAGTAAACTATTATTAGAATTAAATGATGGTTCTTTTATTAATGTAACTACTTCTATGTACTCTTTTATATCTGTTTTTAAGAAAGAAGAAGAAATGAATAATAAGTATTATGACATAGAAATAAATGGTGTAGGAGCTTTAGATAAAAAATTTACAATAGATTACTTTAAAAAACTACTTAATGAAAAAACCATTAAATTAAGTATCAAAGCTTTTCTGGCTACTGAGCAGAGAATAATAGGTATTGGTAATGGAGTAGTTCAAGATATTATGTTTAATGCAGGACTTAATCCAAAAAGAAAAATGAATACTTTAAATATAGATGAAGTAGAGAAATTATATACCTCTGTAGTTAATACATTAAGTGAAATGGTAAAATTAGGTGGTAGAGACACTGAAAAAAATATATATGGAGAGAATGGAAAATATAAAACAATTTTAAGTAATATTAATTATAAAAAAGGTTGTCCAAATTGTAATGAAGAAATTAAAAAGGAACAGTTTTTAGGTGGAAGTATTTATTATTGCCGAAACTGTCAAAAATAATAATACGATAAAAAACAAATAAAATTCTAGTATATTTACTAGTTTATTTGTGTTATAATATTAGATATATATGGAGGTGACTATATGAAAATTTTAAAGGCTGATTTACCAGAAGGTGTAAAAAAGAAATTTGTAGTCAGAATTGGAAAAAAAGTTAAACTAATAAATAAAAACAATTCTAAAAAAGGAAATAAAAAAAGCAAATAATTATACATTTATAATTAAACTTAATATTATGAATATTAAGTTTTTTTGTGCATAAATAAAGTTAACATTATATGATATTTAATATTCTTATATATTGACTTTTGATTTAATATATAGTCCTAATAACAATTTATTAGTCATATATTATTTTTAGAAAGGAATGAAATTTTGAATCAAAAATATATTACTTCATCTCTAGAACTTCATTTATTTTTTTCTAGAATAATGAAGGAGCATGCCATTTTTTTAGAGGCTGCATTTCCAGGAAAAGAAAAAGACTACATAGAAGAAGCAGAATGGTATAAAAATGGATTCGAAAACATTTTATATAATACTGTATTAATAAGTAGTGGCTTAATTCGCCCAAAAGTATTAAACTCTGGTGAAATAGTTACTGAATATACAGCTAGCACTGAAGCAAAAACTGAAGAATTAACAGGTATTCCTATCAATAGAAACATTACTTTAATGGAAGAAAATTTAAAATTAGGAAATGATTCTAATTTACAGATTGTAACTGATAGTATGATTGGAAGTATAAATAATTGTGCTATTAATTTACTTGATGGACTGATAAGTTTTAAAGAAAGAATATTAAATGAGGTTTTATCTTGTAAACTTTATACTGCAAATTATCCACTTTTAATAGAGCATATATTAAGAGAAGCAAGATTATATCGTTCTTATATATTATTATTAGAAAGTGGTCAAGATATTGATTTTAGTGATACAAAACAATTAGAGTTGTTTTGGGATCAAATTATGATGGAACATGCATTATTTATACGTGGATTATTAGACCCAACTGAAAATGAGTTAATAACAACAGCTGATAAATTTGCGAATGAATACAGTGAATTATTAGAGGAAGCAAAAAAAATGACAAACGAAACGATAGATAGTGTTAAAAATAAAACATTACAAGAAACTTTGAAATATAGGGATTTTAAAATGGCAGGTGCTAAGGGGTTAGACTCATGTAAAATAAAATCAGTAATATTACCTCTTTTAGCTGATCATGTTTTAAGAGAAGCAAATCACTATCTAAGACAATTAGGAAACTAGTCTTTAACAATCAAATCAATTTTGAACTTAATATTTTAATATTAAGTTTTTTGATTGATTTTAAATTAATATATTTCAAATTAAAATTGTAATTTTATATCTTGTCATTTAAAAATACAGATTTGCTATATGTATAAAATTATTATAGAGTTTTTTGTGTTATAATATTTATGAAATATACGCATATTGGAGGAATTTGTATGTTAATTAAATCAACTGCTATAGATAGATTGTTAAGAGAAAATCCAAATTTAGGTGAAAGAAGATTTGGGTTACCATTTATAGGTTTAAGAAATGATGGTGAAAAGTTTAATCCTACTGTTCAAAGTATAGCTGATGCTATTGATTTTTACGGTTTTGAGGTGAGAGATGAAAATATCACTACTATACCTGATATAGATTTAGGTAACGGAAACCCCATGAAATACAGACCATTCCCTCTTTCAATAGAAGAAATGAAAAAGTCTTTAGATTCATTTTCTATGTATAAGTATCCTTATACAGAAGGCGATGATAATATAAGAAAAGTGTTATTAGACTATGTTGAAGAATTAGGTTTTGTTAATACCACACCATATGCATATGAAGACATCGATGAAAAAGGGTTATCTGTGCATAATCTTACTTTTTTGCCTTCAACTTCAATAGCGTTCAACATAATAATAAATACAATATCTAAGCCTGGTGATGTAGTATTAGTTACTGGACCAAATTACGGCTTATTTACAATTAGAGCTGAGCGTGCAGGTGCTGAAGTTGAAATAATTAAATTAGAAAAAGAAGATAACTGGCTAGTAAATCCAGAAAAACTTGCTGCTAAAATAGATGATATAAACGACAGTTTACAAAAAGTTTATAATAGAAGGAAAGGATATGTCCCAAGAGTAGTTGCATTTCTTAATGCTAATCCAAATAATCCAACTGGTAAAGTAATGGGTGAAAAAGAAATAGGCATTTTAAAAGAAATTAGTGAAGTTTGTTTAAAACGTGGAGTTTTTGTAATTGATGATTTGGTATATCGTGATTTAACATTCAACGATGATGATATCGCAAAACCAATTGCTACAATTCCAGGTATGTTTAGAAATACTATTTCATTATTTGGTTTATCAAAAAGTTATGGTATGGCTAGTTTAAGGGCTGGTTTTGTTGTAGCAGATGAAATAATAATTAGAGAGATTATTAATAGAATTTTTCAAGAAATGGATTCATCACCAGATATAGTTGGTAGAGCTTTAGCGGGTGCATTTAATACTACATCAGAAAGAAAAGTTATATATAATGAGTATTTTTCAGAGTTAAGAAATACTTATAAATACAAATTTAATTTACTTAAGTCATTAGTTAAAGGTATAAACAGTATAGATGATATAAATATGCGTAATACTATTTCATTAGAGATTAAAAATGTAATTAATAATGATGAAATATCAAATAAAGTTTTAAATGGTTTACCTTTCACTGATTTTCCTGAAAATTTAGAACCTGAATCAGGATTTTTCGCAATTCTTGATTTTACTAAAATAAAGGGTATGAAGTATAAAGGCGAATCTATAAATAATGAGAGAGATTTATTAAAGTTTTTCTATAAAACATCAAGAATAAGATTCCTAGTTGGTCAATCTATAAGCTGGCCATATGAAGATGAACTAGTTGGAAGAGTAACATACGCTTTAGAAAATAAAAAAATAATAAACGCTTTAAAAAATATGAATTTAGCATTATCTAAACTAACAAAAGCTGATGATTATATTATTAGAAAAAATGAGCTTAAAGATCAAGAACAGATGGCAAAAATAAAGATAGATGGCTGGAGAACAGCATATGATAAAATTGTTGCTTCAAGATATCTTAAATCATTGGATTATAAAAGTCAGACAGAAAGATATATAAGTAGCTTTGAAGAATACAAAGATTTAGTTTTAGTTGCTGTTATAGGTGATGAAGTATTAGGCTATTCTTGTTTTGATTACAAAGATAAAGATAATAAATATGACTCTGAACTAGTGAGTTTATATGTAAGAAATGATCAAACAGGAAAAGGAATAGGAACAGCTTTATTTAAAGAGACTGCAAAAGAATTGCTTTTTAATGGAAAGAAAAATATGATAGTATGGTGTTTTTCAGATAATGAACATGCTATTGAATTTTATGAAACTTTAGGTGGAAAAAATGTTGAGACTAAGAAAGTTAAACTTGGTGGTAGATATTATCAGGAATATGGATTTTACTTTGATTTAGAAGAAACAATCAATTTTTAAGTAGAAGATTTGATATTGAACTAGTATCAAGTCTTTTTTTTATGATCATCATTAACACACTTAAATTTTTTTGGATTTGTTTTTTTAATGTTATTAGAATATAATTAATAATAGTGTATATAAGGAGTAATGATTTATGAATTTAAAAGATGATATTCAAAATTTAAAACAAAAAATAGTTCAAAACAATTTAGATGGAATTATAGAGAATATAGCTGTTGAAGATGTTGAAAAAGCAGATATAAATGTGAGATGTATGGCATTAGAGTCAATTGAAGATTATTTCTTATTTTTTTCTTCACTTAATCTTCTAAATTCATATGTAAAAAAAGATTATGCAAATAGTAAAAAATACAATTTTAAAAAAGAAGTCACAAAAGGAATTGAATCATTAATTGCGTGGAAGCCTGATGGAATAACATACTCATATAATAAAGATATTTCAGTCATTGATGTTGCTGGGTTACAGTTCTCTTTCCATAATATTGAAATTAGCAAATTATTGGAACAAAAATCAAAATATAATACTGAAATAAACTGGGATGGCATTAGATTACAACCATCAGCTGTTAGTATATTTAATTTTGCAAACTCATTAAGAGGCTTGACTAAAAAAAGTATGTTTGGATTTAACTTGGAAAAACTTTATAAGGAAATAAATTAAGATATGTCTATTAAAAATAAAAGCATAGCTGAATGCAATGAAAATATATTTTGCGGGTTCAATTAAAGGTGGACGTGAAAAACAAAAGGAGTATTATGAACTAATTGATTATATTAAGTTATATGGAGAAGTCTTAACTGAACATATAGGAAATGATAATACTGATATAGATAATGAAATTAAGTATTCTACTAGTGAAGATGAACATGTATACATAAGAGACACAAAATGGATAGACATGTGTGATGTCTTGATAGCCGAAGTTTCTATTCCTTCATTAGGAGTAGGATATGAAATAGCCTATGCAGAAAGTAAAGGAAAACAAGTCATTTGCTTATATAATATTAATAGTGAAAAAAGTTTGTCATATATGATTTCTGGGAATATTAAAAATAAGGTCATTAAGTATAGAAATCTTGATGAAGCGAAAAATAATATCACAGATCAACTTTGTAGTAATATTAATAAATAATGTGAAAAAATGTAAAATTAGCACTCTCGTATTGACTTTGCCAAAAAATAGTATTACAATTTTATTGTAAAATGATTTGGCAGAGTCATTTTATTATGTTATGCATATTTCTACATACATATAATTTTAAGGGAGGGATAACTTATGTTGCCAAGATTAACAAAATTTAATGTTTTAGAGGATATGTTTAATGATCCATTTTTTAAAAAAAGTGAAAGCGAAATAATGAAAACTGACATTAAAGAGAAGGGCGATAATTATGTCCTAGAGATTGATATTCCCGGTTGTGATAAAAAGGATATCAAAATTGAGTTGAATAATGGTTATCTAGTTGTTACTGCTTCAGTTGAAAGAAAATTAGACGAAGCAGAAGAAAAAGAGAGATACATTAGAAAAGAAAGATTCTACGGAAAATGTTCTCGAAGTTTTTATGCTGGAGAATCTATTACAGAAGAAGATGTCAAAGCTTCATTTAAAAATGGAATTTTAACTTTAACATTCCCTAAAGAAATAGTTAAAGAAGATGCAAATAAAAAATATATTGAAATAAGTGAATAACATATTAGGAAGTAACTTAGTTACTTCTTCTTTTTAGAGGAGGAATTATGAAGAAAAAACAATTTAAAGCAGAATCGAAAAAACTACTTAATTTGATGATTAATTCTATATATACAAATAAGGATATATTTTTAAGAGAGTTAATTTCAAATGCAAGTGATGCAATGGATAAAATATATTTTAATTCATTAACTGATAAGAAAATTAAAATTGATAGAGATTCATTAGAAATTAATATAAAAGTAGATAATGAAAAGAAAACAATAACTATTAGTGATAATGGTTGTGGTATGACAAAAGAAGAATTAGAAAATAATTTAGGTACGATAGCAGAAAGTGGTTCAAATTTATTTAAAAAAGAAAATAAAAATGACGATATAAGTATTATCGGCCAATTTGGTGTGGGGTTTTATTCTGTATTTATGATTGCAGATAAAGTTGAAGTTCATAGTAAATCATATTTTAGCAATGAAAGTTATGTTTGGGAATCTTCTGGAGAAGATGGATATACTATTTCAGAAGACAATAAAAAAACATTTGGAACAGAAATAGTAATTACAATAAAGGAAGATACAGAAGATTACGAATATAGTAAATATCTAGAACAATATACTATTGAAGAATTAGTTAAAAAACATTCTAATTATATACATTATCCAATTAAAATGGAAGTGATTCATAAGCATTTAAAAGAAGGATCAAAAGATGAATATGAAGATCACAAAGAGATAGAAGTATTAAATAGTATGATTCCTCTATGGAAAAAGGATAAAAGCGATATAAAAGAAGAGGAGTATGATGATTTTTATACTTCAACATACTCTGATTATGAAAAACCTTTAGATGTTATAAATTATAAAGTTGAAGGTAACTGTAGTTTTAAATCATTACTATTCATACCAAGCCATGCACCTTATGATCTATATTCAAAGGATTATAAGAGAGGACTACAATTATATTCTAATGGTGTTTTAATAATGGACAGGTGTGAGGATTTATTGCCAGACTACTATGGTTTCGTAAGAGGTTTAGTGGATAGTGAAGATATATCATTAAATATTTCAAGGGAAATGCTGCAACAAGATAAACAATTAAAAGTTATGTCTAAAAATATTGAGAAAAAAATTAATAGCGAACTTAAAAATATGCTTTCTAATGAGCGTGAGAAATATGAAAAATTCTTTAAAGAGTTTGGCATGCAAATTAAAATGGGTATTTATAATACTTATGGAATGGTAAAAGAAGACCTTCAGGATTTATTATTATTCAACTCTTCAGTAGAAGATAAAATGATAACTTTAAAAGAATATATATCTAGATTAAAAGATAAACAAGACAAGATATACTACGCTGTTGGTGAAAGTGCAGATAAAATTAATTTGATGCCTCAAGTTGAAGATGTAAAAGAAAAGGGATTTGAAATTATTTACCTTTTAGACTATATAGATGAATTTGTAATACAGGTATTACATAAATACGATGATAAAGAGTTTATTAATGTCTCAAATGCTGATCTAAATATAGAATCTGAAGATGAAAAGGCCGTGATAACAAAGCTAAATGAAGAAAATAAAGAATTACTTTCTAAAATAAATACAATTTTAAACGGAAGTGTAAGCAAAGTTAAATTTACTAATAAATTAAAAAAACATCCTGTTTGTTTAACGACAGAAGGTAATATATCAACTGGAATGGAGAAAGTTCTTAGCGCTATGCCAGTAGAACAAAAATTAAAAGCCCAAACTGTTCTATCAATAAATGCTAGTCATCCTATTGCTGATAAGATTAAAAAGTTATTTGAAGATAGTAACTCTGAGGAACTTGAAAAATATAGTAAAATTTTATATTCTCAAGCAAGATTAATTGAAGGAATGAGTATTGATAACCCTAGTGAAATAAGTGATTTAATTTGTGATATACTTTCAAAATAGGCATAAGCCTATTTTTTTTAATGCTTATAGGTAATTAATTAGTGAGATAACAAATTTTGTGTAAAGTTAATATAAAATATCACTTTCCAAAATTCTCTTTGTTCTACAATTATTTTTTGTTTTCTTTTATTATTCTTCTTTAAATGATATAATGAATTAAGGTGATAGTAGTGAATTATTTGGCACAGTTATTTGGTCTTGCATCTTTGGCACTTATTTGTATTAGTTATCAACAAAAGAAAAAAGAAAATATTTTGTTTGTACAAATTTTTGCTAATTTATTTTATTTTATACAGTATATATTACTTGCAGCATTTTCAGCCGCAAGTGCAAATATAATTTCAATTGTTAGAACTATACTATTTTATAATTACGAAAGAAAAGATAGAGATATACCATTATATTATTTAATCATTTTTGAATTAATTATTGTAATTGTAGGTATATTTACATATAGAAATATTTATTCAATTATTCCAATAACTATTGCACTAACTTATGCGTATGGTACTTGGCAAAAAAATTCTAGGGTAATGTATTCAATTTTTCTTTTAGCAGGTTTTTTTTGGATATTATATAATTTTATAGTTGGAGCATATATATCAATTATAGGAAGTGTTATAGAAATATCAGCTAGTGCGATAGGATTTATAAAAATGAAAAAAAATAGTAATGAAATTATTAAATAAATTAATTATTTTCATTCATAATAATTAAGGAGGTTAGTATGGAAAAAATTAAGATAGTAGGAATAAGTGGTAGTTTAAGAAAAGAATCTTTTAATACTGCATTATTAAAAAATATTAAAAATATTTTTAGTGATACAATTGATTTAGAAATAGTTGATATTTCTAATATTCCATTTTTTAGTGAAGATATTGAAAATCAAAATATAGAAAGTATCACTATATTAAGTGACAAGATAAAAAAAGCTGATGGTGTAATAATAGCATCACCAGAATATAATTATTCAATTTCTGGAGTATTAAAGAATACTATAGATTTTTTATCAAGGGTACATAGTAAACCATTAGATGATAAAAAAGTAGCAATATTGAGTGCTTCAATTGGCATATTTGGTGGAAGTCGTATGCAGTATGACCTTAGAAAAGTCTTGTTATGTTTAAACTCTGATGTTATCAGAAAGCCGGAAGTATTTATCTCGGATGCTTCAAATAAGTTTGATAAAAATGGTATTTTAATAGACGAAAAGGCGATTGAAAAAGTTTCACTACTAATAAATTCTTTTGTTAAAGAAATACAAAAATAAAAATATGCATTATGCACATTTTTATTTACAAAATATTTGTAAGATTTTTTATACAAGTTATTATTCTATTTATATTTATTAATTATTCTTAATGTGTTTAAAATAGTTAATATTGTTACACCTGTATCAGCAAACACTGCAAGCCACATGGTTGCTACTCCATAAACACTTAGAAGAAGAATTACTAACTTTACAGTAATAGCAAATATAAGATTTTGCTTTATTATATTATTTGTATATTTTGATATGCTTATAGCTTTAGATATTTTACATAAATCATCAGTCATTATAACAATATCGGATGCTTCAATAGCAGCAGAAGAACCTACACCACCCATTGAAATCCCAACATCTGCTCTTTTTAGTACAGGAGCATCGTTTATTCCGTCTCCTACAAAAGCAACAATATCATTTTTTGTAGCTATCTGTTCATACGCATTATATTTATCAGTAGGTAACATTTGATATTTTATTTGATCTATTCCTAATTTTTTTCCTATTTCTAATGCAACTTCTTTTTTATCGCCGGTGAACATATAAGTTTTTATGCCATAATCTTTTAAATCTTTAATTGTATTATATGCACTATCTTTTATGCCATCATTTATAGTTATCGAAGCAACATGTTTACCATCAATGTTTAAGTGAAGATTAGTATCTTCATTACAGTCACATGTTCTTGTAGTACCAATTTTAATACTTGTATTATTAAGAGTAAAAGATATTCCCTCACCAGTTATCTCTTTATAGTTTTGAACTTCACTAGTATCAATTTTTCCAGTTAGAAGTTTCCTAATTGATTTAGCAATTGGGTGATTAGAAAAAGACTCACCTTTTACTAATATTTCAATTATTTTTTCCACAGTATAATTTTTGTCAAATGATTTTATATTAGTTACTTCAAATGAACCGGTTGTTATTGTGCCAGTTTTATCAAAAACTATTTTATTAATATTCCTAGCAATATCTAAAAAATTACTTCCTTTTATCAAAATCCCATTTTTTGAAGAAACGCCAATTCCTGTGAAATAGGAAAGAGGAACAGAAATAGCAATAGCGCAAGGGCAAGAAATAACAAGAAAAGTAAGACCACGATAGATGCTTTCGCTATATTCAACATTAGTGAATAAAGGTAGAAAAACTACTAGAATAATTGCAGAAAGAATCACAAGTGGCGTATATATTTTACTTGCTTTTGCTACAAAAGTCTCTGTATTTGCTTTTTTATCAGTTGCATCTTCAACAAGTTCTAAAATTTTAGATATAGTTGAGTCTTTAAACAAACTAGTTACGACAACTTCTATTAATTCGTCAATATTAATAGAACCAGATAATATTTCGTCACCTTTATTAACTTCTAATAGTTCAGATTCACCAGTTAAAGCAGACGTATCTAGTTTTGTTTTACCATTAGTAATTCTGCAATCTACTGGAACTTTCTCGCCTTTTTTAACTATCAAGATATCTCCTATTTGTATTTCTTCAACATTAATTTTCACTAGATCATTCTTTTCTTTTTTATTTGCATAGTTTTGTTTTATATTAAGCAAATTCTTTATTGATGTTCTTGTATTATTTATTGCTTTTTCTTCCAATATTTTTCCTAAAATATACAGAAATAAAACCATTATTCCTTCCGTAGTTTCCCCAATTAAATATGCACCTATACATGATATTGTAATTAACGCATTTTCATTAATTGCTTTATTTGTTATTAAAGCAGAAATAGCATTTATAAGAGGTCTATATATAAGCATTAAGTATGACAAGAAGATTAGCACTTCGTTTAAAAAAAATGGTAGTTTTATACTTGTACCGATAATACCAAATAAAGCTCCTAATACTAAGACGGATATATAATATTCTTTATTTTGTTTTACAACATTTTCATCAATAATTGAAGCTTCATTTTCAATTTTTTTGACAAGTTTATTTAAATCTTTTAAACTTATTTCATACTCACTTTCAAAGGATATTTTTGATGTAGAAAAATTAACAACAACATTTTTAAATAATTCATTTTTATTTAATTCTTCTTCTATTTCTCTTGCACAATTTGCACAGTCAAGATTAATGATATTATATTTGTATCTTTTCATTACATTAATCTCCTGCATAGTTCCATTATTTCATCAATAGATTCATATCTTTCATTATTTATATCTTCGACAATGCAAGTTTTAATATGGTTCTGAAGTATCTCTTGCCCTAAACTTTTTAGTGACATACTTGCAGCAGAAATTTGTATTAATATCTCATTACACATTCTATCTTCTTCTATCATTTTACTTATTCCATTTAGTTGACCTTGAATTCGGTTCAATCTTTTCTTATAACTTTGCTTTTCTTCAATTGATCTATGTTTAATAGTAGTATATTCTTCATTTAATTTAATCATTATTTTCCTCCTAAATACCCATAGGGGTATATAAAAAGTATATTCTTTATGTACTTCTTTGTCAACAACAAAAAACAATATTTGTTCTTCGTTTAAACAATTATTGTTTTTTTAATAATTCCATAAATTTTAATGTGCTGAAAGTTGGATAAGTATCTTTCTTTATGGCATATCCTAACTTTCTTGTTGGTATATTTAAATTTGTTTTTAATTCAAATAACTTATTATTTAATTCACTATTAATAAATTCTTTTGTAACTAGTCCTATACCAAAACCATTTATAACCAATTCAGAAAGTAATCTATGACTTACAACCTCCATGAAAGGTTTGCAAATTAAATTTTCTTTTTCTAGAAAATCATTAAAATTATTTCTTGTTACAGAAGGTGCTTTTTGTAGAATTAATCGATTATTCAAAAGCTCTGTATTATTAATGAATTGTACATCTTTAAATAATTCATTTCCAACAAAAATATCGTGTAATTCTGTTATTGTGCTGATAGATAAATCTTTTATATCTCCTTTTGGTATAGCCATTATAACAATATCTAAACTTCCATTTCTTAATTCTTTTATTAAGCTTTCAGTTAAATTATTAGTTATATTTATATCAACATTGGGATACAATTTATGAAATTCACTTAGGTAAGGCATTAAAAAATGTTCCGATATTGTTGTTGATGCACCAATATTTAATACACCATCATCTAATTGTTTTAAAGACATAAACTTATTTGTTCCATTAATAAAATAAGTCATACCTTCCTTTATATATTTATAAAGTTCTTCGCCTTCATTTGTTAATACTACTCCTTTTGGAGTTCTTATAAAAAGTTTTCCCCCTAGTTCATCTTCGAGGGTTCTAATTGACTGGGTAACTGCTGGTTGACTAATCAGTAATTTTTCTGCACCTTTTGAGATACTGCCTTGATTTGCGACTTCATAAAACATTTTATATAATTCAAAATTTATATTCATATAACCTCCACTTATATTCAACATAATGTATATATATTATGATTATAACATCAAAGTTGATATACTACAAATGAAAGGAAGATAAATTATGAATAATGAATTACTAGTTAAACAATATACATTGTTTGAAAAATTAAATAATCGTCATGTTATAGAAAAAATAAATAGTTTTATAGAAAAGTATGAAACTGAGTTTACTATGGAACAATCTAAAGAAGCAATTAATAGAATAAAAGAGTTTGTGAACGGTAAAGTTAAAGAACAAACAAGTTTGGAATTGGAAAAGGAAAAAATAAGAAATGAAATTAGAGCTACTTGTAAACATGAGATTTTAAGAAAAAATTATGATCAAGCGGTCTGCCTAATCTGTGGACATTGGGATTTTATAAAAGAAGTAAATTATAATCACTTTTTCTTTGAAGAACTGATGTACCCTGAAGAAAATTATATCTATGAAATAATTTATAAAATAGCTATAAACGATGAAAATGTTTTTGAAGTATTTGAGGATTATATTGACAATATCGAATTAAATAAAGCTAAAGTTTATAAAAGGAGGATAATATGAAAAAAAGAGATATAATAAATCTACTTAACCTAAGAGCCACATATATAAATACAACAACTTTATCTAATTTAGGCACTCATTTTCCATTAAATGTATTAGAATTAAAAAATGAGATTGATATTTTAAAAAAAGAACAAGAATTGGCAGTAGAACTACATAAGCAAAGCGAACAAGAGATAAAAAAACTAGAGTGTACTCATGAAGTAAGGTTAACTTATTCTTGTATATTCGGATGTAACTCAGAGTGTGTATTATGCGGTAAAAGAATAAATGGAGATAATTTCTTAAATGGTACTATATATAATGATGTTAATAGGAACAGGTACTATGTCTCATTTCAAGGTGATTACAATGATGTAGATGAAGGTTTTATTCCAGGTGTAGAAGAATCAATTATTCATAAGTATATTTTAGAAATATCAAAAAGATATAATGATGAAGATGACATTGATTTAGTTCAGGAATTTAAAGAACTAAATTTGGAAGATTGTAAGATCTATGAAAGGCCTTTTAAGAAAGAAAATTATATTCTAATAATAGGTGGTTCAAATAAACAGTATATCTCCAACGATTCATATATATCTTCTTTAAGAACTGATTTAAGTATTGAATTGTCTCATTATTTTTTAGGTATTTCAAAAACAAATGTAGAGTTAATAGATTCACCAGAAAATATTAGTTCTAAAAAGTTTCAAGAAAATTTTCCATATCAATCAAGTAATTTTAAATATATCTCATATGAAGACAGTGATGAATTATTAAAAGAAATAGAATCTTTAAGTGGTTTTTGCCCATTTGATCTAATTATTAATTTGGCTAATTTAAATACATACGTCATTAGTAATGGAAATATATTTAAAGATGAAATAGATCTAAAGTTAAAAGAGCTTTTTCCAAACAGCTTTATTATAAATATGAAACAAATAGATAATTTATCAGATCGAGAAGTGTTAGAAAAATTTAAACAATTAATTCTAGAATATAACTTAATAGTTGGATATAAAAATAATATTTCTAATAATAAGACTTTTTATACATTAGAAGAAAATAAAGAAAATATTGTAGATGGTATACAAATTTCTTCTCTTTGTGACAATATAAAAAAACTTGTTTTTAAAAAGTGACAAATGTAATCTTTAAAGATATCTAAGATATCTTTTTTTGGTATTTATGTTTAAAATATAGATATACTATTACTGGATAATAGTGAGGTATATATGAAAAATTTTAATTTTTGTGGTATGAAAAAAAAGAAAAATTATTTTGAAGGATGGTATTTTAAAATCAGTGATAATGAGAATAATTGTTACTCATTTATTTTTGGAATTACACTAAATGAAGAAGATCCACATTCTTTTATTCAAATCATAGATCAAAGACAAAATAAAGTTTATTATTTCAAATACAAAGTAAGTGATTTTAGTCATACTGATAATTTAATTAGTATTGGAAATAATGTTCTAAGTTGCAACTGTTTAAAATTGCTTGTTTATCCTTTTGATATTGATGTAACAATTAACCCAACAACATATTTAAAGAGAAGATTTTTTGGAAGAAGTGTAATGAGTTATCTTAAATATCTTCCTTTACCAACAAAGCATGAAATAGTTTATATGAAAGCAAAAGTAAAAGGTATTATTAAAAATATGAATAATCGTTTTGATTTTTGCGGTAGTGGGTATATGGAAAAAGATTATGGTACTGCTTTTCCAAAAAGATGGTTGTGGATTCAAACTAATCAATTTACACATAATGACATATCTTTAGTTATTTCGAAAGCAGATTTGTTAGGGAGAATTTCAGGATTCTTTTGTTTTTTAAATATAAATGGAAAAGAGTATCGCTTTGCTACATATAATGGTGCAAAGATAAAAAAGAAAAGAGTAAAAGATGGAATTAATTTTATCATTAAGAAAGATGAATACACATTAAAAATAAGATTGAAAAAAGAGAAAGGCAATATGATAATTGCCCCTGTACATAAAGCTAAAATGGCAAAAAAAATAGAAGAAAGTTTAAACTCTAAATTATTCTTATTCCTTTATAAAAATAACAAATTAATTAAAAAAGACAGTTCATTTGTTGTTGCATGTGAATATTTATACTAAAAAAAACTTTGATTATATCAAAGTTTCTTTTTTTTATAACTTATATCATAGTTTGATGGGCCTGCAATTACTTTTCCATCAATGTTAAATCTTGAACCATGACATGGACAATCCCAAGTTTTTTCTTCCTCATTAAATATTAAACTACATTTCATATGTGGACATGTATTATAAACAACATGTTTTGTACCTTTCTCACTCGTATAAATTGCGATATTATCGCCATTTTTTCTTTTAAAGGTAACATTTTCACTATACCAAGGTTTAACTTTATTAATTTTATTATCGACAAAGGATTTAATGTTTGAACCCAAAATAAGTGGAAATTTAATTATTTTTGATAAATTCAAACTTCTTCTTGGATCAAAAAGACATTCATATTTATTTTTACTACCTAATATAATATCGCTTATTATTTTGCCAGCAATAGAACCATTTGTCATTCCCCATGTATTATATCCAGTTCCAATTAAGATAGAATCATTGTTTTTTTCAATTCTTCCTATAAATGGAAGATGATCATAAGTCATTATATCGTGATTTGACCATATGTATTGCGGTTCTATTTGTAATTTTTTTAAATCTTTCTTTAACTTATCGAAATTCTCTGTTTCATTATATTTATTACAAGTCAAATGTGATCCATTTAGATAAATCATATAATTGTTTTTAGTATTGGAGTGATATCTAATGGATTTTACTGGACTTCCAGATGTAATAGCTGTAAAAGATTTGTTTTCATCAATCTTAGAAGCGCTTACATAAGATTTTTCTATGCTTGTTTTTATAGGCATAAAAAATGGCAATAGGAAATAAGGGTAATGAGATGCAATAACTATTTTTTTAGTAGTTATAGTATTGCTGTTATTTGTTTTACAAATATAACACTCTTCACTTTTATTGATTGATAATATTTTTGTTTTCTCATATATCTCTACTTTTGAATTAATGCATTTTTCTTTTAGTTCGTGTAAATATTTTAATGGATGAAACACGGCGGTGTCATCTACACTTATTGCGTATTTACTATGAATGTCTATTGGTATATTAGTATGCTCATTAACATGTATTCCAATTGACTCTAATAGTTCTCTCTGCTTTTGTATTTTTATAATTTCTGTTTCTTTGTTAGTAAAAATATATGATGGAACTTTTTGAAAGTCACATTTTATTTCTTCATTATTTACTATATCTTCAACTAGCTTTATTGCTTCAACTTGTGACTGTACATATTTAATTGCACTTTCTTTAGATACATATTTACTGATTTTATAAGGAATTAATTCTTGTAGATAGTTTAGTTTGGCAGTTGTTTTAGAAGTGATTCCGTGCCCTACTAGGTTTCTATCTACCAAACATACTTTAAGCTTACTTTTACTTAAATGGTAGGCAGTACTAATTCCTGTAATACCTCCACCAATGATTAGTACGTCGCATTCTATATTTTCAGTCAATTTTATTACTTCTTCATCTTTTTCATTTTCTAACCATAAACTTTTATTTTTCATTATCTTCACCAGTATTATTATAGATAGATTATTAATAATTAAACAGTATTAATAAAATTAGCTTAAAAAATTTATAGACACTTATAATTTTATTTTGATATACTACAAATAGATGATAAAATTGTTGTTTTAGTTATTGTTGATATGTAAGAAGATTATATAAAAAAAACAAAATATATATTTTCTAACAAAGAAATACTAATAAGAAAGTATATATAGAAATTAAAACATATAAGAAAAAAAAATTTTAAAGTTTTTAACTAATACAATATAATTTTATAAATTATAGTAAAAGGAGGTATATATATGGCCTTTTGGAGTCCTTGGAGAGGTTGTCATAAACATAGTGATGGTTGTAAGTATTGTTACATTCATAAGGGGGATTATAAAAGAGGAGTAGATACTAATAAAATAGTAAAAACTGATTATTTCTATGCGCCAGTTTTAAAGAATGAAAACGGTGAGTATAAAATCAAATCAGGACAAATAGTTTATTTATGTTTTCAAACTGATTTTCTTCTTGAAGATGCTGATTTATGGCGTGATGAGTGTTGGAAGATGATTAAGGAAAGATCTGATTTAAAGTTTTTATTTCTAACAAAGCGTATTGAAAGATTTGAACAATGTATTCCAGACGACTGGGGTTCAGGCTATGATAATGTTATAGTTGGTTGTACTATTGAAAATCAAGTTAATGCAGACTATAGACTGAGTATATTTTCAAAACTACCAATAAAGCATAAAGATATAATATGCCAACCTTTACTTGAAGAGATAGATATAAAAAAATATCTTAAAAATATAGATTTGGTAGTAGTTGGTGGTGAATCAGATCAAAAAGCTCGCTACTTAAATTATGACTGGGTTTTGAAAATAAGAAATCAGTGTATAGATTCACAAACTAATTTTGAATTTAGACAGTGTGGAACTAATTTTATAAAGGACAATAAACATTATCATTTACAAACGAAAGATTTATGCAAACTTGCAAGAAAAGCAAATATTAATTATATTGTAAAATGATATCTATTATATCTATATAGTGATATAATTTATATAATAAATTATAATAGAGGCGATAAAATGATAAAAATATTTTATATAAAGAAAAAAGTAAAGCAGTTAAATCAAGATAATACGATTTTATTAAAAAAATATAATAATATTTCTAATTATAATAATGAAGAGATATTTAAAGAATTTAAGACAAATTTAAACGGTCTTTCAAAAGAAGAAGCAAATAGTAGGCTAGAAGAAAAAGGTCAAAACATTGTAGTAAAAGATAATAAAAGGTCTTGGTTATATTTTTTTGCTTTATCATTTAAAGACCAATTTATTATTGTTCTTTTTATATTATCAATAATTAATTTTTTTCTGGGTGATAAATTTGGATCACTTATTATTATTTCTATAGGTTTTTTAAGTGCACTTATTCGTTTTTTTCAAGATTACTCAGTATATAAGTTTAATGAGAAATTGAAGTCAAGAATAACAAGTACTACTATTTTGATGCGTAATGGTAAAGAACAAGAAGAACGTGTAGAGGATGTTGTAATAGGGGATGTAGTTAAATTGAATGCTGGTTCTATAATTCCAGCTGATGTTTGTATTATACAAAGTAAAGATTTGTTTATTAATCAATCAGTATTTACTGGAGAAAGTGTTCCAGTAGAAAAATCAACAGAGAACTTACCGGCTAAAGAGGTATTCAATTTAAACAATATTTGCTTAATGGGATGCAGTGTTGTAAGTGGTAATGCAACAGCAATAGCTATTAGCACAGGTTTTGATACTTATTTAGGACATATGGGCAAAGAATTGGATAATGAGAAAGAATTAACTAATTTTGATATTGGTATGAAGAAAATCACTAATTTACTAGTCGCTTATATGGTTCTTGTCTGCATTGTTGTTTTAGTAATTCAAGGCGTATTCAAGCATAACTATTTAGATGCATTTCTTTTTGCCTTATCAGCAGCTGTCGGAATAACTCCAACTATGTTACCTATGATTGTTAATGTTAATTTAACTAGGGGTACTAAGGTTTTAGCTAAGAAGAAAACATTAGTTAAAAAAATGGACTCTATTCAAAATTTAGGTGCAATAGATGTATTATGTACTGATAAAACAGGTACATTAACTGAGAATAAAATAGTTCTTCAGAAGTATATTGATGTCGATGGTGACGAGAATATTGATATTTTGGAATATGCGTATCTAAATAGTTATTATAGTACAGGTATAAAGAACTTAGTTGATAGAGCAATAATAAGTTATGGTAATGAGCATAACATAAAGGAAACTATATCAAATTATGAAAAGATTGATGAAATACCATTTGATTATACTAGAAAAAAAGTTAGTGTTGTTGTAAAAGACGGAAGTAATTATCGTATGTTAACTAAAGGAGCCTTAGAGGAAGTTTTGAAAATTTGTATAAATGTTAAAAATGATAATAAGATTTATCCTATTGATAAAAAGTTAATTTACGAGATTAATGATAGTGCTAAAAAACTTGCTAGTGAGGGTATGCAAGTGATTGCTCTTGCTGAAAAAAATGAATATCCGGGTATAAAAGTATTTGATTCTACATATGAAAAAGATATGACATTTGTAGGATTTGTAGCATTTTTAGATCAGCCAAAAAAGGATTCCAAAAAAATAATTAATAGTCTTAGAGAAATTGGTGTTCAAACAAAAATATTAACAGGGGATAATCCTTATGCAACAAATAATATTTGTTCACTTGCTGGACTTAATAGTGATAATATAGTTATTGGTGCAGATATAGATAATCTTTCTGATGAACAGCTAAGTATATTAATTGAAAAAGTAGATGTTTTTGCAAGACTTGATCCTATTCAGAAAGAAAGAGTAGTAAGGGCATATCGAAAAAATGGTCATGTCGTTGGATATATGGGTGATGGTGTTAATGATGCCCCATCTCTTCATGCAGCTGATGTAGGTATTTCTGTTAATTCAGCTACTGATATAGCTAAGGAAGCAAGCAATATCATTCTTTTAGAACGCAATTTGGGAGTATTATATGATGGCGTTATTATAGGTAGAAAAATATATGGTAATATTATAAAATACATGAAAATGGCATTGAGTGCTGATTTTGGTGATGTATTTAGTATAATGATAGCTAGCATATTTTTGCCGTTTTTGCCATTATTGCCAATCCAAATGCTATTACAAGACTTTATATATGACTTTTCACAGATTGGAATTCCATATGATGATGTAGATGATGAATTTTTAAGAAAACCTAAAAAGTGGAATACTAAAGGTATTAGCCATTTTATGAATGTAATGGGTATTACTAGTTCGGTAGTCGATGTTATATCATTTTTAATCTTTTGGTTTATACTTGGTTATAATAGTGTAGATAAGCAAGCGTATTTTCAAACTGCCTGGTTTGTAACATGCTTGACTACAGAACTTATTATAATTCATAATGTGAGAACAGCAAAGATACCATTTATTGAATCAAGAGCAAGTAAGCCGCTTATGGTATTATCTTTAATATCAATAATTTTAACAATTATGGCTCCACTATTTTTATCCAAAATTGGTCTTTTTGATTTTGTGACTTTACCACTAAGTTTTTATGGATATTTACTATCCTTAGTGGCTTTATATATGTTTATAGTTGCGATTATCAAAAAAATATACATAAAAAAATATAAAGAATGGTTATAATATGACCATTTTTTATTGCATATTATAAGAAGTATGATATAATATAAATGCAAAAAACTTGCATTTAGGAGGAAAAATGACAGATATTATATTAGATACTTTATTAGATTCATTAAAACTTTTGCCGTTTTTATTTTTAGTTTTTTTACTTATGGAGTTCATTGAACATAAGTTAAGTAATAAAAGTAAAAATACGATAAAAAAAGCCGGAAAATTCGGACCGCTACTAGGAGGAATATTAGGTGCTTTTCCACAATGTGGTTTTTCTGCTGCCGCTACAAATTTATATGCAGCTAGAATTATTTCATATGGCACACTAATTGCTATATATCTTTCTACATCTGATGAGATGTTACCTATACTACTTTCAAGAGGAACAAATGTAACAGTTGTTGTAAAGATTATTTTATTTAAAATTATTTTAGGAATTATTTTTGGGTTTATTATAGATTTAATATTAAGAAATAAGAAATCTAAGAAAGACAATCAAATAAAAGATTTTTGTGAGGAAGAACACTGTGATTGTGAACATGGAATTTTAAAGTCTAGCATAAGACATACTTTAAATATTATCTTTTTTATTACAATCATTTCATTTATATTAAATTGTATACTATACTATTTTGATGAAGATATGGTAGCAAAATTATTCATGAAAAATAGCTTCTTTGGACCATTTTTATCTAGCTTAATTGGATTAATTCCTAATTGTGCAGCAAGCGTTGTTATGACTGAATTATATCTTAATAATGCAATTTCTTTTGGTATGACAATGGCAGGATTACTTACTGGAAGCGGTGTTGCTTTACTTCTTTTATTTAAAGTTAATAATAATTTAAAAGAAAATATAAGCATAATACTTACTCTTTATTTTATTGGTGTCTTATGTGGGATTATAATTGATATGTTAGGAATTATCATTTGATAGAAGAAATATTTAAGAAAAATAATATTAAAAACACCAAACAAAGAAATTTAGTTTATAGTATTGTACTTAATTCTAAACAAGAAACTACATTAAAAAATATATATGATAATTGTGCTGGTGAAGTGGATATTGCTACAATTTATAGAATTATAGATTTCTTTATTAAGAAAGGTTTATTTATAAAAAATCTCAGTTATGATGGAAATATATATTATACTTTAAGTACTAATAAACACGAACATTATTTAAACTGTATAAAATGTCATACAAAAGAGAAAATTGATTTTTGCCCAATTGAAAAGGCAGAAAAAGAAATCGTGAAAAATAATGATTTTGAAATAATTAATCATACTATTGAGTTTAGTGGCATATGTCATAATTGTAAGAAAAAGTAATTATATTACTTTTTTTGTTTACTTAATTTTTATTAATAAAAAATCAAGTAAATATTAAAAAAACCTTAAAAGAAAAAAGAGTTTATGGTATAATAATATATGTCAAAATGGAGGTTATAAAATGATATACACAAAAGAAGTAGAGAATATGTGCAAAGTAAACAAAGGCGCTGATCATGGACCAGCACCAATTCCTGAAGAAGGAAAATGGGTACAAGCAAAAGATGTTAAAGACATTTCTGGTCTTACACATGGTATTGGTTGGTGTGCACCACAACAAGGGGCTTGCAAATTGACTTTAAACGTTAAAGATGGCGTTATACAAGAAGCTTTAGTAGAAACAATTGGTTGTTCTGGTATGACTCACTCTGCCGCAATGGCTGGTGAAATTCTAATAGGTAAAACGATTTTAGAAGCATTAAATACTGATTTGGTATGTGATGCTATTAATACTGCAATGAGAGAGTTATTTTTACAAATAGTTTATGGTAGAACACAATCTGCATTTTCAGAAGGTGGTCTTGCTATAGGAGCTGGACTTGAAGATTTAGGAAAAGGTCATAGGAGTCAAGTAGGAACTATTTATTCTACACTTGCAAAAGGACCTAGATATCTTGAATTAGCAGAGGGATATATTGTTGAAGTTGGACTTGATTCAGAAGGTAATATTATCGGTTATAAATATGTTAATTTAGGTAAAATGATGGATAATATTAAAGCTGGAATAGATGCAAATGAAGCAATAGAAAAGGCAAGTGGAAAATATGGTAGATTTGATGAAGCTACTAAAAAAATAGATCCACGCCATGTTTAGGAGGTAACCATGGAATTATTTGAGAATTATGATAGAAGAATTAAAAAGATAGAAGAAGTTCTAAAAGAAAATGATATTAAAGACTTGGAAGAAGCAAAACAAATTTGCTTAGATAAAGGATTTAATCCATATGAAATAGTAAAAGGGATTCAAACAATATGTTTTGAAGATGCATGCTGGGCTTATACATTAGGTGCTGCTTTAGCTATTAAAAAAGGTTGTAAAACAGCAAGTGAAGCTGCAAAAGTAATTGGTGAAGGGCTACAAGCATTTTGTTTACCTGGAAGTGTTGCTGATGATAGAAATGTTGGATTAGGTCATGGTAATTTAGGTGCTATGCTTTTATCAGAAGATACTGAATGCTTTGCATTTTTAGCAGGACATGAATCTTTTGCAGCTGCAGAAGGAGCAATTGGAATAGCTAAATCAGCTAATAAAGTTAGAAAAAATAAACTTAGAGTAATTTTGAATGGTCTTGGAAAAGATGCTGCTCAAATAATCTCTAGAATAAATGGATTTACATATGTTCAAACAAAATTTGATTATTACAGTGGAAAACTAGAGATAGTAAACGAAATTGCTTATTCAGATGGTGAGAGAAGTAAAGTTAGATGCTATGGTGCAGATGATGTTCGTGAAGGCGTTTCTATCATGCACATGGAAAATGTAGATGTTTCTATTACTGGAAATTCTACAAATCCAACAAGATTCCAACATCCAGTAGCAGGAACATATAAAAAAGAAAGACTTGAACAAAATAAAAAGTATTTCTCTGTTGCTTCAGGTGGTGGAACAGGTAGAACTCTTCATCCTGATAATATGGCAGCTGGTCCTGCTTCATACGGTATGACAGACACTATGGGTAGAATGCACAGTGATGCTCAGTTCGCAGGAAGTTCATCAGTGCCAGCTCATGTTGAAATGATGGGTTTTGTAGGTATGGGAAACAACCCAATGGTTGGAGCTACAGTATCAATTGCTGTTGCTGTAGAAGAAAGTATGAAATAGTAGATTAAACTACTATTTTTTATTTTATTTTTGTATTCAAATTAACTATTATAATGTTATAATGATTATGCTAGAAATAGTAAAGGAGTGATTTTATGTTAGAAAAAATTATAGAACTAGTTGAAACAGAAGATTATAAGAGATTAAAGTTAGAAATAACTAACTTAAATGAAGCTGATATTGCAGAAATAATTGAAGATATAGATGACAAAGAGAAACAAGTAAAGGTTTTTAGGCTACTTCCAAAGGATATTGCTGCTGATACATTCGCTAATTTACCTTTAGATATTCAACAAGAACTTATAACTTTATTATCAATGAAGGAAGCAGGTTCAATAATTGATAATTTGGATTCAGATGATGCTGCCGATTTAATAGATGAGATGCCAGCTAATATAGTCACCAAATTACTAGCTAATACAACTCCGGAAACAAGAAAGGATATTAATTACTTACTTAAATATCCAGTTAATTCTGCTGGCTCAATAATGAATATTGATTTTTTTGATTTAAAGGCTGATCTTACAATCGAAGAAGCAATCATTAAACTTAGAAGAGAAGGAAAAGAAAAAGAAGCAATTGATACTTGCTTTGTTTTGAATAAAAATCGTCAACTAGTAGGGACAATTGAACTTAGAGAATTATTATTTAATCCTTCAGATATAAAAATTGAAGAAATAATGGACGATAGAATAATTTATACACATACATTAGAAGATCAAGAAGAGGTTGCTAAACAGTTTTCAAAGTATGACCTAACTCTGATGCCAGTTGTTGATAGAGAAGAAAGACTTGTTGGTGTAATTACAATCGATGATGTTATTGATGTTATTGAAGAAGAAACAACTGAAGATATTGAGAAGATGGCCGGTATTAATCCAACAGATAAGCCATATATGAAAACTGGAATATTTGAAACTTATAAAAAAAGAATGCCTTGGTTATTAATTTTAATGTTCTCTGCAACTTTTACAGGAACTATAATACAATCATATCAGGATGCACTAGCCACATATGTTGTTCTTACTGCTTTTATTCCAATGTTCATGAATACTGGTGGTAATGCAGGAAATCAGACCTCAGTAACTGTTATTCGTGGAATATCTTTAAACGAAATTGAGTTTAGTGATTTATTTAAGATAATGTGGAAAGAGTTTAGAATTGCTATTTTGGCTGGAGTAACTTTGTCAGCAGCAAATTTTGTTAAACTATTAATTGTTGATAGGGTATCTGTACCAGTAGCGGCTGTAGTTTCACTAACATTAATAGTTACAGTTACTTTTGCTAAAATAGTAGGATGTATGCTTCCTATGTGTGCAAAGAAAATTGGATTAGATCCAGCTGTAATGGCAAGTCCTTTCATTACAACAATTGTAGATGCTATATCATTAATAACATATTTTAATATAGCTACATTTATACTAGGCTTATAGGTAGGATTTTTCCTACTTTTTTGTTATAATGTATATAGGTGATAATATGGGAAAAACTGAGTGGTATGAAGGAAAAGAAGGCAGAGCTGAACACCTAGTTTATTTAAGTTCAGAGGCAAAAGAACTGGAAAAACTTTTAAGTGGTGAAAAGAAAATGATAATTAGGGGTGCAGCAGGGAAAAAATGTCCATTAGGTGGAAGAGCAAAGGTTAATGATATAGTATATTTTGTTGAAACTGGTGGAGATTTGATTGTTACACATAAAGGCATAATTTCTAAAGCAATAGAAAGCGAAAAAATGACTCCTGACGAATCTCAATTATTTATAGAAAAGTATAAAAATGAATTAAGCTTATCAAAGAAACAGTATGAAAGATGGAATGGGAAAAAGTTTTTAGCTGTGTTTGAGATAACTGATGTTGTCGAAATTGCTCCATTTAAATATAATAGAGAAAGTAATATGGATGATTGGATTATTACAGATGATATCAATAAAATTAAAGTTTAAACTTATATAGATAATAAATTTTGTATAAGAATAGGTGAAAAAAATAGTCTTTTTATAAACAAGACACTTTAAATAAATTAGGAAAGTTAGCATAAAATTTGATTTTTTATAAAAAAATTGATATAGTTATAGTATGGTAGGTGATCATATGAAGAAGATTAAAAAACAGATTCGTAGGGACTTAAGTGAGATTTTAAGTGAAGAAGCTATAAGAGAAGAAAATTAATTAGAAGAGAAGTAATTTTTTATGGGTAAGAAAATAGTATATATAATTCAAGCACATACAGGTACTATACCTGCTAAAGTTATAAGATTAGTGACAAGGTATAAATATAGTCATGTTATGATATCATTGGACTCGGATTTTTCGAAAATGTATAGTTTTGGTAGAAGAACTTTAAATAATCCCCTAAATAGTGGTTTTATAATAGAGGCAAAAAATAGTAATTTTTTTAGGAAATTTCAAAATACAGAATGTAAGATATATAAACTTACTGTTGATGAAGATAAGTACATAGTTCTAAAACAATTATTAGATGAGTATGAGAAAAATCCAAAAGCATATCAATATGATATAATTGGCCTTGTTTTGAGATTTTTCAAAATAAGAATACGTCGTAAAAATCATTATGTATGCAGTCAGTTTGTAGCTGAGGTTATAGATAAAAGTTATATTTATAAATTTAAAAAGCCAATTGAATCAATTGAACCAAAAGATTTTGATTATATACCAAACAAAGAAATAATGTATATAGGAAAATTAAAAGAATATAATGTTTAAACTAGCTTTGCTAGTTTTTTGTTGACAAAAAATAGGATGATGGTATAATTTAATTGTACTAGTACAGATAGTACAGTGGAGGTTAATATGATACGTATAGAAAATTTGTCAAAAAAATATGACAAAGACAATGTATTAAATAATTTAAATTGCTCTATTGAAGATAATTGTATTTATGGTTTAGTAGGTGCGAATGGGGCAGGAAAATCAACATTATTACGTTTAATAAATGGTATTTTTTTGCCAGATTCAGGTTCTATTTATATAGATGGAAACTTAATATACGATAATGATGAATTGAAACAAAATATGGTTTTTGTTCCAGATGATTTATTTTTTTATCAAGGCTATAGTTTGATGGATATGGCAGAATTTTATAATTCTATGTATAAAAATTTTGATATGGATTATTTAAAGGATTTAGCCAAAATATTGAAGTTAAATGTTAATGGTAAAATTAGTACATTTTCAAAAGGAATGAAAAGACAATGTGCATTAATTTGTGCCTTTGCTACTAAAGCAAAATATATGTTTTTTGATGAAACATTTGATGGGATAGATCCTGTCATAAGAAATGTTATGAAGAAAATCATTGCTAAACAAATGGAAGAGATTAATTGCACTATAGTAATGACTAGTCATAATCTTAGAGAGTTAGAAGATATTTGTGATAATTTAGGGTTACTTTATAAAGGTGGTATTCTTTTTGAAAGTGATATTGATAGTTTAAAGACAAATATGATTAAAGTACAGGTTTCTTTAGATAGTGATTTTGACAAAAATGATTTTAAAGATATTAATGTTTTGAATTTTAAGAAAATAGGCAGTGTAGCTACTTTAATAATTTGTGATGAAGATGGTACTAGTAAAAAGAAACTCGAAAAGAAAAAACCTATTATTCTAGATATCATTCCATTAACATTAGAGGAAGTTTTTATATATGAAATGGAGGTATTAGGTTATGAATTTAATGAAGTCATTTAATAAAGCCTATTTTTTCCAAAATCTAAAAAAATCAAAGGGATTAATCATTTTTATGACGATATTAATACCAATTTTTACCACTATAATGTTACTTGCTTTATCTAGTAGAGATAGTGTAGTAATCACTGATTTGGAAACTATATCAGCTATAAGTATGGTTGGATTATTTATCTTTCCAGTACTTCTTTCTATTACTTTATTTTCTTATGTATTTAAAAAGAAAAGTGTAGATTTTATTAATTCAATGCCTATTAGTAAAAAGACAATCTTCATGACTAATACAATAGGTGGAATTATATTATTGTTTTTTACACTATTAGTAACTTTATTACTAATAGTACTTGTAAGCATCTCATCAACAAACATCATTTTTGTTAAAGAAATATGCTTTGACTATTTAATTTATTGGTTTGTAGCTTATACTTTTGTATTTGCAGCAACTAATTTAGCAGTGGCGTTAAGTGGTAATATTGTTACAAGTTTAGCGGTGACAGCCTTATTACTATTCTTTATGCCTTTCTTATTTAGTTATTCTACAATTTATTATACTAATACAATAAGTACTAATCTAATGGTTAAATGTGAGGATGAATTATGTCTTCCAGATTATTATAATTGTTATGATAATAAGGAATGCCAAATCAATAAAGGTTTAAATACATATTATGTTCAAGGGAATATAGAAAAAAAGACATCATACACAATTCCTTATGAAATTTTTTCAAATATATTTTTTGCCTATAATCATAATCAAGGTATATATAATTTAGTTAGTATAATAAAAACAATTATATTAGGCTTAACTTATTTTGGACTAGGTTTATATGCTTTCCTTCACAGAAAAATGGAAGTGTGTGAAACATCATTCAAAAGCTTTAACTTGCATCTTTTTATTAAAGGCTTAACGTTAATGCCAATAGTATTAATACTTTATGAAATAATAGATTCTTCAAATGTAGGATTATTAATATTTATTGCGCTAATTGTAACATATTATTTTGTCTTTGATTTGATTACAAGAAAAAGTATTTTTAACCTAAAAAAATCTTTAATTGCTCTTTTTATTACAGTAATTGTTTGGAGTTCATATGCATTTCTTGTTAATGATACAGGTTTATTTAAAAGATCAATTGATACTATAAGAATAAATAGTACTGATGTTTCATCTGTAAAGATAAATAATCTTGATACTAATTCATTAAGTATTGATTCAGATTATTATGAAGATAGAGATTTAATCAATTTAGTACTAAATTACGCATATGGTACTGAATATAGATTAGATTCTAATTCTAGTTATTCTTCTTTCGCATTTGCAATTAAATTAGAAAATGGTAAAGAATATAATGTAAATATAGCTATACCAGAAAAAAAATATAATGACTTTATTAAGCAACTTTCAAAGGTATCAACAGTGGCTGATAAGGTTAGAAATTTTAATTATGATAATACTATAGCAGTATATATAAATAATGAATATGTTACTGATAAAGATTTAATTTCACTAATTGAAGATAGTGCAAGTTTAATTACTTCAACAGATTATTATAACAACCTTTCAGTAAATAGTTTCTTTGGAAGTACATACTTATATACATATCAAAATAATAATATAGTTAGGTATGATATAAATGGGCTTATAAATAATGAGATAATTAATTATATGGCAGATAGAGAAAATGAAAAGTTACAAGATGCTCTATCAATTAAATTTAATAATGATACATTCTATATTAATATAAATTATTTTGACTCTGATTTATATAATAGTGATAATTATTCACATTATATAGTTGATAATATGTCGAAAGAGTTGTATGATTTTGCCTGTGAATATGGCACAGAAAATTTTGATTCAACAAAACCATATGCAATAATTTCTTATAATTACAGTATGACTGGATTATACAGGTTATTCTATACAAATGAAGTAGAAAAACTTGAAAAATTATACAGTGATAAAAAAAGTGAGTTAGTTAATACAGATGAATATAAAGCATATTATCAAAGTACTATAGATGGAATAAAGGAAAAGTATAATGATTAATTTGGATTATCAAAGTAGAACTTCAATTTATGAACAAATAATTAATCAAATTGAGAGATATGTAGCTTTAGGTATATATAAGCCAATGCAACAAATACCATCTGTTAGAGAACTGGCAGGCGATTTAGGTATAAATCCAAATACAGTAAAGAAGGCTTATTCTGAACTCGAAAAAAAAGGTGTTATCACAACTGTTTCTACAAAAGGAAGTTTTGTTTCTGAAAAAGTGGAAGATGTTGTAATAATGCAAATTAATCATGGTATCAAAGAAATTAAAAATATAATTTCATCGCTTGAACAACTAGGATTAACTAAAGAAGAAATAATTAAGAAAATAAAAAACTAGTTTACTACTAGTTTTTTATGTTATACTTAATTTAGTAAAGAAACAACTTTACATTATTTTTCGAAAATATTACTATTCATTGTTTAAAATATTGGATTTTAAGTTTATTTAACTACAGTGTAAAATATTGAAATATATAAGTTAGAAAGGCTTTAATGCAACGTTTTAAAAATATGTAATATATTATAAAGAGGTGCAATATGGCGAGTTATAAAAAATTAGTTAGAGATAATATACCAGATATAATTAAAGAGAATGGCGAAGAACCAATTATAAGAATACTTGATAACGATGAATATTTAAATGAACTGAATACTAAGCTTTTAGAAGAAGTTAATGAATATTTGGATTCTGGTTCAATAGAAGAATTAGCTGATATTGAAGAGGTAATAATCGGAATACTAAATTCTAAGAATGTAACCCGTGAAGAATTAGAAACTATTAGACAAGAAAAAGTAAAAAAAAGAGGTGCCTTCAAATCAAAAATTTATTTAGAAGGTGTTAAATTTGATTAATAAAATATCAACAGACATGATTGCTCATAGAGGATTACATAATAATTTGATTCCTGAGAATAGTCTTACTGCTTTTAGAAAATGTATTGAAAGAAATATTCCTTTTGAGTTCGATATACATTTACTAAAAGATGGAACAATTATCGTTTTTCATGATGATAATTTAAAGCGAATGACTGGACTAGATAAATATTTAATCAATTGTGATTATAAAGAAATAAGTGAACTTTACTTAAAGGGCACTAACGAAAAGATACCAACGCTTGATGAAGTTCTTGAACTTGTTGATGGCAAGGTACTGATTGATATTGAATTAAAATATGATCATAAAAGATACCTTTTAGAAAATAAATTATTAAAAAGACTAAATGATTATAAAGGTGAAGTTATACTTAAATCATTTGATTTTAAAACTGTTTTATATTTAAAAAAGCATACTAATTATAAAATTGGTCTTTTAATGTATGATATAAATAAGCATAAAAAAGAAACACTATGGATAGAAAGATTTATTTTGAAACGTATAAATTTTCTAAAAATAGTGAATCCAGATTTTATTGCATGTGAGTTAAGTGCTCTTCCATTAGAAGATGTAAATAAATATAGAAAAAAAGGCCATGATGTTTATGTTTGGACAATTAAGACTAATGATGAGTTAGAAATAGCTAGAAAATATGGGGATTATTTCTTAGTTGAAAATATTATATAAAATAAAAAGGACTTTGTCCTTTTTAAACACAGTCAACGCATGTATCTTGTAAGCATCTGATGCAGCATAAGCAGTCAAGATTTAATGTGAAGAAAGAATTTGTTGCTACAAATGGTTGAAGACATCCATTATTGATTGGTTCTTCACTTGGTGCAAGTACTCTAAATGTTGCACAATTGCCATCAAGTTTTTCTACACGAAATACTGGAGAAGTAACCTGCTCATCGAAAGCTTTTGATATTGGCATTCTTAATGGGTCACTATTACTGCAGCATAGGTATAGCATTACGGGTCTTGTGTTACAAACACAAGTTGTAGTACAACATCCTAAAAATCCCTTGTCGCAAGAATCTAAACAACTATCACCACATTCAGCGTTTCTTTGAAGTAATAATATGACTTGTAAGATTTCTGCCATGCATCTGTTTCCTTTTTCCTCATTATTACACATATATAATCCACCCCTTCTATTTTCTAATATAGCATATGTTTTATGTGATAAAAGGGTGTAAATAAATAACCTATAATGATATCAATAAAAACAGTAAAGCATATAATAAAATGAGGTGAATATATGTATAAAATATATATCGTCGAATTTGGAGATACAGTAGGTAAAATAGCAGAAAAATTTGACGTGTCTGTAGATGTTCTTGAAAAAATAAATGGTCCTATAAATAATTTAGTTCCTGGAATGCAAATTGTTGTTCCAAATAATAGTGCTAACTTACCTTTTTCTAATTATGTAGTAGAGAAGGGTGATAATGTATATGATATAGCGAGAAAGAATAATGTTAATTATCAAGACTTACTAATGCTTAATGGATTAGATGAAAATGATTATATCTATCCTGGACAACAAATATTAATACCTAAGCCTGGCTATGGCATATATATTACTGAAGGCAATGAAACAATTAATGGAGTTGCAGGAAGAATAGGTATACAACCAAATGAAATAATTTCACAAAACGGTTCATTATATTTAATGCCAAATCAATTGATAATATATAAAAAAGAGAAAAGTAGTTAAAATCTCTTTTTTTTTATTGTTAATTATTATATAATTTATATGGTGATAGTATGGAAAAAATGTTAAAGTCTAAGACTTTTTTAATTATAGCAAGTGTTTTTATTATTCTAATAGCAATTGGAATAAGCCTTTTTCTTATTTTTAATCCAAGATTAAAGACATATAAATCTATAGATTATACTCAGTTACAAGAACTTATTGATAGTGGAGATAAATTTATTTTATTTATCGGTTCAGAATCTTGTAGTCATTGTACAATATTTAAAGTAACAGTGAATGAGGTTGTTTCGGACTACAATATTGTAGTTAATTATATTGATATTAGTAAATTGTCAGATGAAGAATATGCTTATCTAAATTCACATTTATCATTTAGTGGAACACCAACAACAGTTTTTATTGATAGTGGAGATGATGCTGTTGAAAATAGAGTTATGACAAAAATAAGAGGTTCAAAAAGTTATAGTGAGTTTACTAGTGAACTTTTAAAATATGGATTTATAGAAAAATAAGGGAGGTATATTATGGATAATAAACCAGAGATAATTTCTTTTGATGATGAAGTAGTTAAAACAGATGATGATTTATCAAATGGAATTATTGATGTGCCTGTAAAACAGGAAGTAGCTGAGCAGGTTTTACCTCAATATAATGAACCAATAACAAAAATAGATGGTCAAGAAATTAGTATTGTTGGAATGTATAGTGAAGACTTGACTGCTAAGAAATATGTGACAAATCCCGCTATAGCAAGAGAAGATGAAATTAAGAAAATGATTATAGTCTTATTAACACCAGAAAAATCTGCATTACTAGTAGGACATGCTGGTATTGGTAAAACTGCTATTGTTGAAGGACTTGCCTACTTAATACAAAGAGACCTAGTTCCAGATGCTTTAAAGGGATTTCGTATAATTAAAATTAATTCTACATCTTTGTTAGGAAAAATGACAGTAAACGGAAAAGAAGAAACGGTTGTTAGTTTACTTGTATCTGAATTAAAAAGAATGCCAAAAACAATATTGTTTATTGATGAGATTCATACTTTAATAGGTGCAAGTGATGCTGGTCCAATGGATCTGGCAAATATTTTAAAACCAGCTTTAGATCGCGGAGATGTTAAAGCAATAGGTGCTACTACTACTCAAGAATACAATATATATATTGTTAAAGATAGAGCTTTTTTGAGACGTTTTGATAGAATTGAAGTTGTTGAACCAGATATTGATACTACTGTAAAAATATTAATGGGTTCTCTTCCTAAAATAGAGAAGCAAACAGGAGTCAAGTTTAAATATAATGATTATATAACTGAAAAACTTGTTAGAGCAATTGTTGATGCTACTTCTGAATTTAAAAGAGTATATGGTTTAGCAGCTATGTATCCAGATGTTTCTTTATCAGTACTTACTCAAGCTTTTTCAAATGCGTTATTTCAAAATAAAAAAGTTGTTGATATTCTAGATGTATATAATGCCATAAAAAATAGTAAACGTATTTATCCAGATAGTATAGTAAAAGAACTTGCTGAGTTTAGAGTTAAGTATGATGATATAGCTAAATCAGATAACATCATTTTGCCAGTAGTTAATATAGAAGAAGTGCAAAATGAATATGATAGTTTTTAAAACTATCTTTTTTTTAATATTATGGTGGAAAAAGTAAAAAAAATATGCTAAAATCTAAATAGAAGATATGGTGATAATATGAAGAAAAGAGAAATACCTAAGAAAAATTATTTAATTTTATTTATAATTATAATTGCAGTTGTTGGATTATGTTTTTATTTAACATCATGGTACAAAACAATAAATGAATATTATAAAACAAACTCTATTATTTCTGAGGTACTTCCAGAAATAGAAACTGAAACATTTTCTAGTTTTTTGCTAGACAATCCTGATATTGTTGTCTATATATCATCTTCAACAGATAGCAGTGTAAAAACATTTGAAAAACAATTTAAAAAAGTTATTACTGAAAATTCATTGAATTCTAATATTATATATTTTGATACTGATAAAGAAACCAATATTAATGGGTTAGATTTATTAGTAAAAAATTATATGAGTAAGACATTAAAAAAAGTAAAAAATATTGTTTCACCAAATTTAATTCGTTTTAAAGATGGAGAAATAGTGGATATACTTTATGTTAAAAGCAGTACAATAACAAAAAATGATGCAATTAAGTTTTTAGAAAGAAATGAAGTTATAGAAAATGATTAATATTGTTTTATTTGAACCTGAAATTCCACAAAACACAGGTAACATTATGCGCACATGTGCTGGAACTGGAACAAAGTTACATTTGATTAAACCACTTGGCTTTAGTTTAGATGAAAGTCATATAAAGCGTGCTGGTGTAAATTATATTGAAAATTGTAATTATGCAGTTTATGAAAATTGGGATGACTTTAAATCAAAAAATGTTGGAACATTTTACTATTTAACAAGATATGGTAAAAAGCCTCATACTTCTTTTGATTATAGTAATTATGACGAAGAGATATATTTAATATTTGGTAAGGAAAGTACTGGAATACCTAAAGAAATTCTTAAAGATGACTTAGAACATTGTTTGAGAATTCCAATTAATGCTAACATTAGAGCCCTGAATTTATCTAATTGTGTGGCAATTATGCTGTTTGAGGTACTTAGACAGCAAGACTACCGTGATTTGTTTCGTACTGAGCCTTTTAAAGGTGCGGACTATTTAAGTGAATAAAAAAGAATTGTAAAAATATATTAATAGTGATAATATATTATTAGAATAAGGAGGGTATCAATGGAGTTTATTGTTGATAATTTAGTGTGGTTTATAGCGGGTGGTGTAGTTATTTTAATGACTATTATTGGTTATTTCGCTGAAAAAACTGACTTTGGAAAAAAATTATCTACCCCAAATCATGCGGAAAATGAAAGGCCCGTAAAAGAAAAGGTTTCTAAAAAAGATAAAAAGTCTAAAAATAATAAAGAAAATGATAATAAAGAAGAAACTGTTAGTAAAGAAATCAATTTAATGGAGCAACCTATTCAGGCACAGAATCAGGATATTGTACAATTTCCTGTTATTAATGAGATTCCTACTAATTTAGAACAACAACCTGTGGAAATGACAAATATAGAACCAGAAAAGATAGAGTCAGTTCCTGTTATCGAATCTATAAATACTGAATCAGTTGCAATTCCAGAAGTTGTAAATACTGATCCTGCATTAGTTTCTGAAGTTACAAGTATTGATTCAGCACCAATTGTAGATAGTGCAAGTACTGATAATTTAACTTCAAGTGAAATGCCAGTTTTTGTACAACCTTCTACTATTGCAAATGACAATATTGAAATTCAATCCGGCTTTGAAGAACAGCCTATTATTGAATCTTCTCAATTACAGATTCCAGAAGTAGATACAACAGATAATACTGTGTCTAATGTTTCACCTTCTATAATAGAAGAAAGTGACAATAAGGTATTAGAACCAACTGAGATTATTGAGCAACCTGTTAATATACCAAATGTATTTCAAGTTGAAGAACCAGTTAATAAGTTAAATGATTTATCTTATGATGATCCAGAATTAATTACGCCTGAAACTACTGAATCAATACCTGAAGAGACTCCAGTTATTATAAGCGATGAAAATGTTATTCCATTTGAGCAGTTAGCCGCTACAATGGATATTCCGCTAGCTCCAGAAGGAATTTCATTACCTGAAATAGAACCTTCAAATGTAGAAAATGATATGCATGAAGGAGAGCAGGATGATGAGGAAGACATTTGGAAATTTTAAACTCAATTAATTTGAGTTTTTTAATTGTATAAAATAATTCTACAAAAATATTAATATTTATGATATAATTTATTATGTAGAAAAATTGATGGAGGGAACTTATGACTATAGATTCTATTCTTGAATTAATAAAGAAATTTGCAGACGTTTTATTAGTATGGTTAGTTCTTTATTATATACTTAAAAATTTAAGAAAAAATGTAAAGATGGTACTACTTTTTAAAGGTATTATCATTGTACTTATTTTAAAAATAATTAGTGATGTTTTAGATTTGGTAACTATTAGTTTCTTAATGAACTATGTTATTGAATGGGGACCACTTGCATTAATAATAATATTTCAACCAGAAATTAGAAATGTTTTAGAGCAACTTGGACGTAGTCAACTATTAGGTAGACATAAAGTTCTTACAGTTGATGAACGTGAAAAAATAGTTTATGAAATAGTTAATGCTGTTGAATATTTGAAAAAAACTCGTATAGGTGCACTTATTGTTATTGAGAGGGATAATAGTTTACAAGATTATATCGAAAGATCAAAAAAAATATATGCTGATATAACAAGTGATTTACTAATTGCGGTATTTTTCCCAAATAATCCACTTCATGATGGTGGTGTTATTATACAGGGGGATAAAATTACAAGTGCTGGAGCGGTTTTTCCAACAAGTGATAGTTTAAAAATAAGTAAGCGTCTTGGTACACGTCATCGTGCTGCCCTTGGTATTTCAGAAGAAATGGATTGTTTAGCTCTTGTTGTTTCAGAAGAAACAGGAAGAATCTCAATAGCAATGGGTGGAGAATTATATTATAATTTAACTTTAGACGAGTTTAAACTAATGATATTAGAAGAATTACGTCCTAAGAAAGAAATAATAGCTGATGATGAGGAGGATGCTGAAGATGAAAAAAATATTGAAGGCAATTAAGAACTTTTTTACAGCTATTTGGAAATTTATAGATCGCAAAATAATTCTTCCACTTACAAAAATCGTATTGAAAGTAACTGGAAGATTCGATAATTCAGGGAAATTTTTTGAAAATTGGTTGTCAAAAAGGAATACATTATTATTTATTTCATTGTTTTTAGCTGTATTAGCATTTATTGTAATAGATTTGAAAATAGTAACATTTTCGAAAAATAGTGCAGAAGTTTTGAGGTCATTACCAGTAACAGCTATTTACAATGAAGAAGCTTATGTTGTAGAAGGATTGCCTGAGACTGTAGATATAACTTTAATAGGAAGTAAGACAGATTTATTTATTGCTAAGCAGATGTCTTCCTATGATGTCACAGTCGATTTAACTGGGCTTAAACCAGGACAACATAAAGTTACTATAAAATATAACCAATCATTAACTGATTTAGAGTATATGGTTAATCCATCAACCGTAAATGTCACAATCTATGATAAAGTATCTCAAACTAAGAGTTTAGCTGTAGATGTTTTAAATAAGGATAAGCTTGATCCCAAATTAGTAATTAGTGATACTTCTATTGAAAGTGATAAGGTAATTATAAAAGGTGCGGAAGAGCAACTTAAGAAAGTTGCGACTGTAAAGGCATTATTTGATGTAGAAAGCTTAGTTTCACAGGAAGTTGGAACATTTACAGTAAAAGATGTGCCATTAAAAGCTTATGATTCAAATGGAAATGTTATTGATGTTGAAATTGTACCTAGTAAAATTGATGTTAGTGTAACAATAACTTCCCCAAGTAAAGAAGTTCCTATTAAGATTGTTCCAACTGGAAGTGTAGCTTTTGGTAAGGCAATAACTAGTTTAGAAGCTAGTGTTACTAAAGTAACTGTGTATGGAAACGAAGAAATACTGGATGGCTTAAATTATATACCTTTAGATGTTGATGTTACAGATTTAAAAACAAATAAAGAATACAAACTGGATTTAACAAAACCAGTTGGTATTACATATATGTCTGTAAATAGTGTTACTGTAACAATTACATTAGGAACTGTCTCAGAAAGAGATATTACTGGAGTAAGAGTAGTGACGAGAAATTTACAAAGTGGTTATTCGGTTAGTGCTACAAGTGAATCAAGTGCAACAGTCAATGTTAATTTAAAAGGTGTAGCATCCGTAATTGATAAAATTACTTCGGATGATATAATTGCTTATGTTGACTTGTCTGGATTAAGTGAAGGAACTCATGAAGTTGAGGTTTCAATCGAAGGATCAGATTCGAGAGTTCAATATTTATCAAAAACAAAAAAAGTAACATTAACTATTTCTAAACAATAAAAAGGAATCTGGACGATTCCTTTTTTTATTCTGGTTTTATATGATTAAATAAAATCCAAATATTGAATAAACCTGTTACTCCGACTAACATATATATAATCTTTGCAAACAAAGTTCCTTCTCCAAAAATTGTTTCTACTAAATTAAAATCAAAAAAACCTATTAAACCCCAGTTTACTGCGCCAATTATTGTTATTACTAAAAAAATCTTTTGTGCTGTTTCCATAAATCTCCTTTCTTTTTATATTTTGTCAACTTTTTCCAATTTTATTCTTTTAAATTACTAAATAATCATACTAAATTTTATTTTTTTTTAAAATTATTTCAAATTAAATAACTAAGTACTAATATTTTCGAATATTTCTTTTTGATATCCATATAATTAAATGAAAACAAAGGAGTGAATGAATGAAAAAAGTATTATTGATGTTTTTTGTAATTATATGTTTTATAACTTGTGGTTGTGCAAAGAAGACAGATGAGCAGATACTTGAAAAATTTTCAAAAAAGGTGGAAAATGCAAAATCCTATTACTTAACAGGCGTATTAGAAATGGTAAATAATGAAACTAGTTATATGTATGATGTAAGTGTATCATATACAAAAGATAATAATTTTAAAGTTAGTCTTAAAAATCAATCTAATGATCATGAACAAATTATTTTAAGAAACGATGATGGAGTATATGTTATAACACCTTCTTTAAATAAAAGTTTCAAATTTCAAAGTGAGTGGCCATATAATAATTCACAGGCATACTTATTACAGACAATTCTTGATGATTTAAAATCTGATGCTGATCACACATACGCTAGTGAAGATGACAAACATATTTTCACCAGCAAAGTGAATTACTCTAATAATAAAGAACTAGTTAGTCAAAAGGTTACAATGAATTCAGATTATGAGTTAGAAACTGTTGAAGTATTAGATGAAAGTGGTAATGTTAAAATTAAAATGTCATTTAGTGATGTTGATTACAATGCCAAGTTTAATGCTGACTATTATAGTTTAGAGAAAAATGTTTCATCTGAGGTTCCATCGGCAGGTGAAGTTTCAACTATTGAGGATGTAATATATCCTATGTATATTCCAGTAAATACAACATTATCTAGCCAAGACAAAGTTAATACTTCAAACGGTGAGAGAGTAATTTTAAAATTTGATGGAGATAGTCCGTTTACATTTATTCAGGAAAATACAACTGTTTCCTCTAAATTCACAACTATTCCAGTGAATGGTGAACTAGTAATGCTAGGTGATTCAATTGGTGTACTAGATGAATCATCAATAACTTGGATATCTGATGGAATGGAATACTATTTAGTTTCTTCTACATTAAATGATGAAGAATTGTTAGAAGTTGCACGTTCTATAGGCTCAATACCTGTTATAAAGTAATGTGAAATATATATGAAATAATATATTTTGTATATATTTTTTTTCTTTTTATGTTATAATCAATATGGGTGATAGTATGGGAAAAGAAACAAATAAGAAGAAAAAAACAACAAGTACTAATTCAAAAAAAAGTACTGAAACAAAGAAAGTAGCGCCTGTTAAGGCTTCTACTAACAACACAGCACAAGCAAAAAAAGGTAATTCTGCAAGTGCAAAAAAGACAGATAATAATGTTAAGACAACTTCAAAAGATAAAAAAGAAGTAGTTAAAAATACTGTGAAGACAGTGGTTAAAACAGAAGTTAAGACAGAAAAAGTAAAAAATGTTGCTGAAAAACCGATTATTGATGTTAAAAAAGAAGAAATAAAAGTTACTAGTAACACAGATGTAGAACATGCCGATAAAAAGGAAATTAAAAAAGAAAAATTACTAGTTGAAAATAACGAATTTACTAATTTAATAAAAATAGTGCTAATAGTAACAGGTATATTTTTAGCTTTTTATCTATTAACTTACTTGATTACAAAAAATTCTGAAGATAAAAAGAAAGATATAGATGATGCTGAAGTAACTATTCAATATGATGAAATTTTAATGAGTAACTTGTTAAAACAAAGTAAATCAGAATATTATGTACTAGCTTATGATGCAAAAGATGTTTATTATGATGCATATAACACTTATTTAACATCATATTCTTCAAAGACTAATGCATTACGTGTGTATAAATCTATTTTATCAAATGGATTTAACAAATCATATTATGATGCTGAAGGCGAAAGTAAAACTGATGTTTCTTCAATAGAAGATTTAAAATTAAATTTATCAACTTTAATAAAAGTAAAAGATGGTAAAATTGAATCAGTTTATGAAGGACACGATGCAATTATTTCACAATTAAAATCTCTAACAGCTAAATAAAAAGGGAATGGTGGTTATATGGCTAGTAAGCGTAAACTAAATACTTTTAAAGAGCAAATCCTAAAAAGATGGAAAATAGTAAGTAAAAGTGATAAGAAAAGCAATTTAGAATTAAACAAAAAAGGTTCTTCTACTAATAAATTAGAAAGACATTCTACATTTTCCACTACTGAAGTTGTTACAATTGTTATAATAACAGCATTCATTAGTTTGCTTATGGGCTTAGTTATTTCTAACTCAACAAATGAGTCAGAGGATTACAAAGCAGTTTCTCCTGCAATGCAAAACTTTTTAAAAGAATATAATGAAATAATAGATAATTATTATGATGATGTAGATGAAGAAAAATTACTTGAAACTGCATTAGAAAGTGTAATAAATACATTGGGTGATCCTTATAGTGGTGTTGTAGATAAGTCTTTAGCAAATAGTTTATCTACACGTTTACAAGGTACATATAGTGGATTTGGAATCGAAATCGCAAATAATAGCGAAAACTATATATATATAGTTGATGTTATCGAAAACTCTCCAGCAGAAAAAGTTGGATTGAAAATATATGATAAGATTATTGCTATGGATGGTGTTGATGTTTCTAATACAACAACAACAGATTTTGTAAATATGGTTAAAGAAAATAATAACCAAGTAATAAAACTTACAATTATTCGTGATGGTGTTCAAATGGATATAAATATAACAAGAGAAGTTATTACATTGAAATCTGTATCAAGTACATCATATGAAGTAAATAATAAAAAAATAGGATATATCTATATTAGTGTCTTTGCTGCTAATACTGATGCACAATTTAAGGACGCATTAAAATCATTAGAACAATCAGGTATTGATTCTTTGATTATAGATTTAAGAGACAATACTGGCGGCCATTTGACTGCTGTTGAAAATATGATGAGTGAATTTTTTGATCAAAAGCATGTTATTTATCAAATTGAAGATAAAAATGGTGTAACTAAATACCATTCAACAGGAAAAGAGACAAAAGATTATCCTATCGCTGTTTTAGTAAATGGTAATAGTGCCTCAGCTTCTGAAATGCTTACAGCTGCATTAAAAGAGGAATATGGTGCTACTGTAATTGGAGTAAAGACATATGGAAAAGGAACTGTTCAAGAAGTTCAAGCTACTGATTCAGGTGTTAAATATAAGTTGACTACTAAAAAGTGGTTGACTCCAAAAGGAAACTGGATTAATGGAAAAGGTATTGCTCCAGACATAGAAGTAAATCTTAACGGTGAGTATTTTTCCAATCCAATAGAGGAAAATGATAATCAATTACAAACAGCAATTAAGACATTAGCAAAATAAGCATTACAAAAAGTAATGCTTTTTTCTTTATTTTTTTCGTAAAAAACGATATAATGAATTTGAGAGAAGTGATAATATGAATAAATTGTGCATAGGTGATAAACTTCAAATTCAATGCTATAAACATAATGGAAAGATACACAGAGCTTGGGACGAAGCAATCCTTCTTGATGATAGAAAAGAATATATGGTTTTTGGCAATAATAAGACAATAGTTACCAAAGCAGAAGGAATTACATGGAAAACAAAAGAACCTGCTATTATGTATTTCTTTAAAGATAAGTGGTTTAATATAATTTCTCAATTAAAAAAAGATGGCATTTATTATTATTGTAATATTGCTTCGCCGTTTATTATTGAGGAAAACACTATTAAGTATATTGACTATGATCTAGATTTAAGAGTCTTTCCAACAGGACAATATAAGATATTAGATAGATTGGAATATAATTATCATAAAAAAATAATGAATTATTCTAGTGAACTAGATAAAGTCATATGTAATTCATTAGATGAATTAATTAAAGAATATGAATGTGGCTTAGAGATGTTTACAGATGAAATGAATAATAAGTATTATCAAGTATATAAGGCGTTGAATGAGGAAAAATAAGAGCAATGATATATTGCTCTTTTATTATATATATATAACCATATTTAATAGTGTTAATAACAAGGTGCTGTGATACAAAATTGGTTGACACCAATTGCCTTTTAAGCCTTATTTTACAATATCAAACCTCAAATTAAAAAAAGTAATTTTTTTTCAAAAAAGTGTTGACACTAACTTTTATAAATGGTATATTAATTGTGCTTTCAACGAAAAAGCGTCAATTATTTACATTTTATTTCAAATGTACAAAAAATGTTTGAAAAAAACTTATAAATCTATTGACTTGATTGAAGGTATTTGGTATATTTATATTGCTCTACGAAAAAGGGCAATAATTCATTCTTAGAAATAAGAAAAGAATGATCTTTGAAAACTGAGCAAAATGTCAATTTCAATTTAAGTTGGGATACAAAACAATTCAAAATTTAATTAGAAATAATTTTATTTTT
>JAEWBI010000010.1 GCA_023391185.1 Bacillota bacterium
AGAAATATTTTAATTACACTTAATTACTTATCATCTTTATATAAAAAAGAGATTGAAATAGGACAAAAAACAGGCGAAGAAAACTATAAAAAGATGATTTTAAAATAATTAAAAGGATATACATAAACTTTATATGTATATCCTTTTATTGATATTATTTTGCAATTCTTTCTAAAGAAGAAGGTACACTACCTTTAAATCTAATTACGCCATTTTGAACGGTTAAACTTTCAAAGTTAGAACCTGTTTCAGTATTTAATTTAACTATAAAGTCATTAACACTACTTTGAATAACATTAATAGCTTCATTTGAATTTATATAGTTACTTGGTATTTCAATTCCTTGAACAGTAGCCGAGTTAATATATATAGTAGAAATATTATTTGTTACTGAACCAATAAAATTTAAATATATATTAACATTAGCTGGTAATAATCCAAGAGCAGGTATTTCATTTTGAATTTGCTCCCTTGTATACTTGCCACCTAGTACATCATTTAAAAAGTAATCAACATTAGCAGAAGCAGCAACTTCTATAGTACCATCTTCATTTATCTTAATTTGAACATTTTTTAGTGGATAATAAGAAGGTCTATTCTCGTTGAAGAAAGCGGTTAATTCTTCACTAGTAAACTCTGTATCTACATTAGTAGGTTCACCATATACATAATTATATAAATCAGCTGAATCTCCAGTAGGAGTAGCGTCTTTTGTATAATTTAGCTTATCCATAATACTATTATAATCAGTTTGAGTATAACGAACTCCAAGATTTCTAGTCCAAACAAGTCCTGGGAATATATATCCAAGTGCTACAACAACTATTACTAGTACACTTAGTGTTATTAGTATTCCTTTAATAAACCCATGTTTCTTTTTTTTATTTATTTCTTTTTCCATATTTGTATTCCTTTTCTATTTCTATATTATTTATTATATTACTTAATAATAAAATTATCAATAATACTATTTTTATTCTTTTTTTGACTTGTAAATATATATATTGTAATTATTATAATAGATATGATATCATTATGTTAATAGGAGTAATATAAAGATGAATGATATAGTAAAGAAGAAAAAAAGAAAGTTTTTATTAATCATCTTGATAATTATTGCAACAGCAGTGGTATTAGTCACTGTATTTGGACTTATAGATTACTTTAGAGCTAAAAATGGCAAAAGACCAATATTTATTTATAATACGGTTAATGTTACTAGTTTTGATGTGCAAATGGCAGGATTTGAAGATGTTGCATCACCAAGTAGAGAAGGTGCAGAATACTATGGTCTTGGTTATAAAGTTTCAATCTGTGATAAAAACACAGATAAATATGTTTTTAGTTTTGGCCATGAGCACATAAATCAGTGTTATACTAGTCTAAATTGTACAGAAAAAGAAGAAGAAAATTTTAACACGACACATGATTTTTCATTTTTTGATGATAAATTGTTTCTTCTAACATCAACTTTGCTAAGACCAATTGATAAAAGTGAGTCTGAACAAAATCTAGCTAAAGGTATTAAAGAAATTAATGATATAGAAGGAGCAGCAGCTACATATAAAAAAATAAATGAAACAACATATGAAATAACTATATCTTGTAACTTATTAAATATAGCAAGTAAAGATATAGAGAAAGGCTGCTTTATAAGTTATTTTGAATCAAGTAAAATACCAAATCTAACTAGAAATGAAATTACCAATTATTATGACAAAACAATGACATGTGAGTAGTTTAACTAACTAATTATATAATATTAAGATAGTTATACTATCTTTTTTTATGTTATAATCTAACTAATAAAGGTGATATTATGCAAGAAAATGTTCCTTCAAAAAAGTATAAATTGATAGATAAAGATGGTAATGAGTATTTTAGTAATAAAAAGGGACTATTTGGTGGTAATAAAAGATTAAAGATATATGGTACTCTTAATTGTCCATCAGCTAATTACTATATATCAAAAGGGCAGTATGTTAAATATAGAGTATTTTTTGAGGATGAAGAAACTGCAATAAGTGCTGGATATCGTCCATGTGCTAAATGCATGAAGAAAAAGTATAATGTATGGAAAGCATCTAATAAATAGTGTAATAAAGTTCTTTTATATTAGTAAAGATATTATATTTAATTAAGGAGGTTACACTATGGAAGAAGTAAAAGAAGATATAATGCTTAAATTTCTCGATGTTATTATTGGCGAAGTAGGAGAATATGATGTTTTTAATGAAGAATCTAATTCAAAATACTATTTTACTCATGGTGGATGTTTTGAATTATATAAAATAGTTGCGCATTTTATACCAAATGTTAAAATGGTAATGCGCAAAGATTATAGACACTGCGGTATTTCTTACAATAATAATTATTATGATGCTAATGGTATTGTTGAAGATAGAGAAAACTATATTCCTGCTACAGAAGAAGATTATAGAATTAATGAAGATTTATTTAATCCTAAAATTAAGCAGTTAAAAGCTACTAGTATAATAAAAAATATTAATGATAATGTTAGTTTAAAAGGTATACTTGATTAGTATACCTTTTTTCTACAATATATATTGTTTTTTTTATATAACTGATGTATTATAATGATTGTTAATTACTTATTAGGGGGAAAATAAAATGAGTAAAATCAATTTTAAAAGTGCTTTCATTTTTGGAAGTAATAGTTCATCAGTTTTAACAAGAGACTTTATTGAGAAAAAGCTAAATGTTTCACCAATTAAAGTATGGTCTTATTGTGGTAGAGATGTATTAGATGTTCCAACAGAAAGATACGAAGAAGTTATATTAGAAGGACAAAAATTTGCTTTAGAAAATAAATTGGAATCAACTTCTTGGATAGATCATTATAAAGAATTAGGATCAGTTGGATATATCAAACTTGCTTATGCTTTTCTTGGTGAAAGACAAGGTGACTTTATTTGGTGTATTAAAGATTATATGCCAAAAGATGTTTTAGAATATTTAAAAGCAATGTCTAAATATTTAAAGACAGAAGTCCATCAAGAATATAATCAGTCTGACAATGCATTATTAATTCAGCCAAAGAGTTTAAATTATGATGAACAATTTGAATTAATAAATGAATATATTGCTAAAGAAGGTAATGGTCCATTTGAAAAAATTAAACAAATGACATTTACTGGCAAGCTACTTAATGATCAAACATATCCAATATTAAAGAATAATTAAAAGTGTTAATATTAACACTTTTTTTATTGTTTACCTTTTTTATCAATAAAGTTTCTTGTATTAGTTAATTAACTATTATATAATTAAAAATGTATAAATATAATTTATGTATGGAGGAATTATGAAAAAAGTTATAGAAGTGAAGAACTTAGAAAAAAGTTATAAAAAACTAAAGGCTTTAGATGGAATATCTTTTGATGTAAATGAAGGGGAGATATTAGGTTTACTAGGGCCTAATGGTAGTGGTAAATCTACTACAATAAATTGTCTACTTTCTTTACTAAATTTTGATAATGGTACAATTAAAATATTTGGTGAAGAAATGCAGCCAGATGCTTATGATATAAAGAAAAAAATAGGGGTAGTATTTCAAGATGTAGCTGTCTTTGATGAGTTATCTGTTTATGAGAATGTAGATTATTTTTGTGGTCTATATATTACTGATAGGAAAAAAAGAAAAGAGTATGTTGAAGATGCTCTAAACTTAGTTTCTTTAAATGAATTTAAGACATTTAAACCAAAGCAATTATCAGGAGGACTTTTAAGAAGACTGAATATTGCTTGTGGTATAGCTCATAAACCAAGCTTAATTTTCTTAGATGAACCAACGGTAGCAGTAGATCCACAAAGTAGAAATAATATATTAGAAGGTATAAAAAAATTAAACAGTATGGGCGCTACTGTTGTTTATACGACACATTATATGGAAGAAGTAGAACAACTATGTAATCAAATAATTATTATTGATAAAGGTAAAATAATTGCTGAAGGAACTAAAGAAGAATTAAAACAATTAGTAGATATAGAAGAAAAAGTTACAGTAGAATCAAACAATATGACTGAGGAATTCTTAGAAAAATTAAGAAAATTAAAAGTAGTAGATGAAGTTAGTTATGATGGAAAAGTTTTATATGTAACTTATAAGAATGGCAAGAATAATCTAAATAACTTAATTGACTTAATGAAAGAAAATGAAATAAATTATAGCACTTTATTTACAGAACTTCCTACACTAAACGATGTTTTTCTAGAACTTACTGGGAAAGAGTTAAGGGATTAAAGTATGCATATATATAAAACAAGACTAAAGGTATTATTAAGAACAAAAGTTTTAATATTTTGGACTTTAATATTTCCTATAGTATTAGGAACTTTATTTAATGTTGCCTTTTCAAATATTATGGAAAGCGAAAAGTTTAATCCAATTAAAGTAGGAATAGTTCAAAATGATAATTACTCTAATTTAGCTGGTCTAGAAACAATGATTAATGGAATATCGCAAGATAATGATGATCAAGTGTTAGATGTCAGTTATTATAAAACTGAAGATGATGTTAAGGAAGCTTTAGAAGCTAATGAAATAAAAGGTTATTATATTGTAACTGATGATATAGACATAGTTGTTAAAAAAAATGGAATGGAAGAAACCATTATGAAGTATGTTGTTGATAGTTATAATCAAACATACTCTGTAATTACTAATATAATTATGTTTAATGCTGGTCAGTATAAAGAAGAAATGATAAGTGAGCTTAATTCAAATACCAATTATTTTCAAGCAGTTAGTATAGGAAATTTAGACATGACTGTATTATATTTCTATACTTTAATAGGTATGGTTTGTATGTATGGTGGCTTTTTCGGTGTTAATGCAGTTAATGAAACTGAAGCTAATTTAAGTAAAAAAGCAGCTAGATTAAGTATAGCTCCAACTAATAAACTAAAGAATTTATTATGTGCTTTATTAGCGGGATTTACTATTCAAATTATAGAAGCCTTAATTTTATTCTTATACTTAATTTATGTTTTAAATATTGACTTTGGAGATCAAATACCATATGTACTATTAATGTTATTTGTAGGTTCTATGGCCGGTCTTACAATGGGAACATTAATTGGAGTTAGTAATAAAAAAGATGAAAATATGAAAACAGGAATAGTGTTAAGTGTAACAATGGCTTGTTCATTTCTAGCAGGAATGATGATGGAAGACATTAAGTATATTATTGCTGAAAAAGCACCGCTTCTCGCTAAAATAAACCCAGTTACAATGATAACTGATGGACTATATTCATTATATTATTATGATAATTTAGATAGATTCTTTTATAATATAATATCACTAATTATATTTAGTATAATTATGATAACGGCAGCTTATTTATTCATAAGGAGGAAGAAATATGACAGTATTTAAAACATATTTAAAAATTCTTAAATCCTTCCGTTCAGTTATAATAATGTATTTTTCAATATTTTTATTTATTGCACTTATGGTTGGATCTGTTGGAACAAGTAATACTAGTTTTAAAGTTAGTAAACCAAGTGTATTTATAATTAATAATGATAATTCAAAAATAACTGATTCATTTATAAGTTATGTAAAAGATAGT
>JAEWBI010000020.1 GCA_023391185.1 Bacillota bacterium
GTTCTTTTTATTTGCTATTATGATATAATTTATGTAGGTGAAGTTTATGGAAAAAATAGAATATATACCAAATGGTGTATGTGCTAAAAAGATGATTATTGAGGTTGATAATGGCTTAGTTAAGAAATATACAGCTATAGCTGGATGTTCTGGCAATTCTTTAGGACTAGCAGCCTTAATAAAAGATATGCCAATTGATGAAGCTATAAGAAGATTATCTGGTATTAGATGCGGTGCAAGATCAACATCATGTCCTGATCAGTTATCTAAAGCACTAATTAAATATACAGAAAAAACAAAACTAACAATTAATTAATTGTTAGTTTTTTTATGAATCAATTATTTTTTACATCATATATTGTTAGTTATTAGTACTATTTATTAATACTAATAATTGAAACAACTAAAGCAATAACAGATGTAATTGCAGAAAAATAAGCTATTAAGATATTTTGATCTTTTACTTTTTTAATTTCACTTGATGCTTTAAAAAAGCCAATACCTAATATGAAAATAAATATAGCTATTGGGAAGTATATAATATAAAATATAATTTTATCAACCATACCATCAGGCAAATCATTTACAGCTGAGCCATAAAAAATATTAATAATTAAAGAGATAGCTAATAAGATAAATGCTACACCTGTAGAAATAAATAAAAATACCAAAGGTGTTCTTATTAAACTACTTGATAGTTTAAATTCTTCCTCTTTTTCTTCATCAATTTTCTTATTTGCCGATAAGATTGCTTCAATAATAGTTTCTTTTGAGATTTGAATTGTTTTCATACTTTTTTTCATAGTCTTCCTCCTAAAAAATGTAACTGTTTTTTTTAATAGATATAAATAAATTTTATTATACCACATGTTTTTTAAAAACAAACTACTATATAAAAAAAGTAACCTAACGGTTACTTTTTATTAGCTAGACTTTCATAATACTCATATCTTTTCTTAGCATTTTCTTTATTTGAATTTAATAATGTATCTGCTTTAGTTGGATTTACTGCCTTAAGCATACTAAATCTTGTTTGAGTATCTAAAAATTCTTCATATTTATCAAAATCAGCTTTACTATCTAAACTAAATACTTCTGTTTCAGGATTATATCTAAATATTGGGAAGAAACCACTACTAGCAGCTAGTTTCTCTATTTCTATAGTATTTAATAACCCGCCTTTTATTCCGTGTGAAATACATGTAGAATAAGCAATAATAATAGATGGTCCCTTATGTGCTTCTGCTTCTTTAAAAGCTTTTAGTGTCTGATTAGGATTTGCTCCTAAAGATATATTCGCAACATATACATGAGGATAAGCCATCGCTAAAGCAGCTAAATCTTTCTTACTTTGGTTTTTACCAATTGAAGTAAAGGCTGCAATACTTCCTTCAGGACTTGCTTTAGATGACTGACCACCAGTATTAGAATATACTTGTGTATCAAGAACTAAGATATTAACATCTTCGTTACTTGCTAAAACATGGTCTATTCCGCCATAACCAATATCATAAGCCCAACCATCACCACCGATAGTCCATATACTTCTTTTAACTAAATAATCTTTTAAATTCTTTATTTCACTTGGTACTGTTTCATAATCAAGTGAGTCATATACTTCTTTTGTTATATCATAGTTATCAACATTAGTAATCCATTTTGTAAATAGTTCTTTATTTGGATTTTCCATATTGTTTTCCATAATATTCTTAAGACGCATTTTAATAGTTTTATTAGCTACTAACATACCATATCCATATTCAGCATTATCTTCAAATAATGAAGATCCCCAAGGTATTGTATATGGCATAGATGGTGTACTTGCTCCATATATTGAAGAACATCCAGTAGCATTACTAATTATTAAATATTTACCAAATAACTGTGTTAGAAGTTTTAAATAAGGAGTTTCCCCGCATCCAGCACATGCTCCTGAAAAAGCAAATTTAGGTGTTTTAAACTGACTATTAATAATAGTATTTGTATCAACATTCTTTTCTTCAATGTTATAAACTAAATAATCAAAGATATCTTGTTCATGCTTTTTAAGTGAATCATCAAGACCATTAAATGTAAGAGCCTTTTCACCTTTTTTACCAGGACAGTTTTGGATACATATACCACATCCAGTACAGTCTTTAGCAGATATACTAATTATATATTTATAATCTTTTAAAGCCGGCAAAATATTATCTATACATCTTTCTTTTACATAGTCAGGTGCTTTATCAAATTCTTCCTTACTTAATAAGAAAGGTCTTATAACTGAGTGCGGACAAAAAGTACTACACTGATTACATCTAATACAGTTTTCATTAATCCATTTTGGAACCATATCGCTTATACCACGTTTATCTCTATAACTTGTTCCAGCTTCAAAACTACCGTTAGGATTATTTAAGAAAGCAGATGTTGGAAGATCATCCCCTCTTCTTTCATTAATAACATTATATAGGTCTTTATCTTTAATTTCTACAACATGTTCTATATCATTATCAAGTGTTATTTCTTCTAAATGAGTACTTGCTTCTTCAATAGCTTTATAGTTGGCATTAAGTATTTCTTCACCTTTTTTAAAGTATCTCTTTTTAGCAAACTTTTTCATTTCTTCTTTAGCAAGTTCATAATCTATTATATTAGTTATATATAATATAACACTTTGCATAATAGTACTTATTTTATTTTCTAGTCCTAGTTTTTCTGCTACATCATGAGCATTTATTCTATATACTTTAATATTTCTTTTTTTAAGTACTTCGTAGTCAGAAGCAGTCATAACTTCAAATATTTCTTCTTTATATCGTTTAGTATTTAAAATAAATATACCATTTTCTTTAATATTATAAAGCATACTATATTTAGATAGGTATTCATCTTTTGTACATACTACTAAAGATGGATTTTGTACATAATAAGTTGATCTTATAGCATTATTATTAAATCTTAAATGTGATATTGTAACACCACCAGATTTTTTAGAATCATATTGGAAATATCCTTGAACATATTTACTAGAAGACTCACCTACTAATTTCATAATTGATTTTGATGCACTAATCATACCATCTGATCCATAACCGTATACTAAGAATTCTAAAGAATTATCAATTTTAAAATTCATATCTACAGGTAAACTCAAGTTAGTTACATCATCAATTATACCAATAGTAAACCTATCTTTTATTTTCCCTTTTAACATATCATATACAGCTTTTATTTGACTTGGGTTAGTGTCTTTACTTGATAGTCCATATCGGCCACCAACTATTTTAATATTACTTTTCTGGATGGCACTAACTATATCTAGATATAATGGCTCACCATTACTTCCAGGTTCTTTAGTACGGTCTAGTACAGCTATTTTTTCTACTGTTTTAGGTAATACATTAAGTAAGTATTTAGTACTAAATGGTCTATATAAATGAACTTCAATTAAGCCAACATTATAATCTTTTTGATTAAGCACATCGATTGTTTCTTTAATAGTTTCGCAAACAGAACCCATTGCTACTATTATTTCCTTAGCATTACTACTTCCGTAATAATTAAATGGTTTATAGTCTATACCTATTTCTTTACCTAATTTTTCCATATAGTCGTTTACTATATCAGGAACATTTTCATAATACTTATTTCTTACTTCGGTAGCCTGGAAATAAACATCACCATCTTGTGCTGTTCCCATAATAGTTGGAGTCATAGGATTTAAGGCTTTAGCTCTAAATTTTTCTAAAGCTTCTTTGTCTAAATACTTTTCAAAATCTTCTTTTTCAAGTACTTCTATTTTATTAATTTCATGACTTGTTCTAAAACCATCAAAGAAGTGCATAAATGGTAAACTTGCTTTTATAGCTGATAAATGCGCTACTCCTGAAAGAATAGCAGCATCCTGAACTGAAGAAGATGCAAGCATACAAAAACCAGTTTGACGTGCAGCATATATATCTTGATGATCACCAAAAATTGATAATGCATGTGTTGATAAAGATCTAGCTGCTACATGAAATACGGCTGGTAACATCTCTCCAGACATTTTATACATATTAGGAATCATCAAAAGTAATCCCTGACTAGCTGTATATGTTGTTGTTAAACATCCAGATATTAATGAACCATGAACCATTCCAGCTGCCCCTGCTTCACTTTGCATTTCAACAACCTTTACAGTGTCATTAAAAATGTTTAATTTACCTTTATTGCTCCATTCATCAGAAAGTTCTGCCATAGGACTAGAAGGTGTTATAGGGTAAATCCCAGCTACTTCTGTAAACATATACGCTGTTCTTGCAGCTGCTTCATTTCCATCGACTGTTATATATTTTCTCATATTATCCCTCCATCTTTTAATTATATTAATTTAACATATATTATTTGAGTCAATTTAAATATAAATTATTATCTATTTAAATATTTGATTAGAAAAGCAAAAAATATTACTAGTATTACTATTGTTTGTATTGCTAAAAATACTATTCTAAATTTTAAAGAATTACTTAATTTCTTATCTTTTGTTTTATTTTCCATTTCCATATAAACTCACCTAGTTTAATTATATCATAATCATGCATAACTAGATAAAAAAAAGCCTAAATAATAGACTTTAATTCTTCTATCTTTTCTTTATAGTCTTCACTACCTGTAATGTAAGTTCCAACTACAAATATATCTGCATTAGCACATTCCTTAATAGTTTCATTTGTTATTCCACCATCAACTTCTATAACATAGTTATAATTATATGCTTTTCTAACTAATTCTAACTCATCTATCTTTTCATTAACACTACTTATATATTTTTGCCCACCTTTACCAGGTTCAACGCTCATAACAAGTACTAAGTCTATTTTAGATAAATAAGGCATTAATTCTTCTACATCCGTATTAGGTTTAATTGATATTCCAGCTTTAACTTCTTTACTTTGAATGTAAGCTATTACATTAGCTGGATCTGATGTAGCCTCATAATGGAATGTAATATACTCTGGATTAAGTTTACTATAATCATCAATATATTTTTTTATATCACTTACCATTAAATGAACATCTAATGGTTTATTATGATCAGTAATAAGATTTTCTATTTCTAATATATCCCATGTTTTATTAGGTACAAAATTACCATCCATTATATCTAAATGAATATAATCTACATCAAGATTATCTAATACTTTAATATTTTCTTTTATATCTTCTTTAATTGATAATATTGAAACTGATATTTTCTTCATATGTTACTCCTTGCCTGTAATGAATTTTATGTAGTTTTTATATCTACTTTCAATTATGTTGCCATTTTTAACTTCTTCTTTTATCTTACAGCCATCATCATGAAAATGCATGCAGTCTTTATATTTACATTCATCTCGTAACTCTTGAAATTCAACAAAATTATCTCTTATATCACTTTTTGTCATACCAACCATGTCAAACTCTAGTGATGAGAAACCAGGTGTATCTGCTACCCAACCATCACAAGTTTTTAATAGTTCTGTATGTCTTGTTGTATGTTTTCCTCTACCTAAAGCTATAGATATTTCATTTGTTCTTATATTAAATTTATTATCTATATTATTAAGTAAGGTTGATTTACCTGCCCCTGACTGTCCTGTAAATACAGTAACTTTATCATTTAATAATTCTTTAATACGATCAAGTTCTGTATTAATAACTACTTCATAACCTATTTTTTGATAATACTCAATAGTAGGTTTTAACTCTTCAAATTTTTCTTCAGTTAATAAGTCTATTTTTGTTAAACATATAATGGGCTCTATTTGATTAAATTCAGAAATAACTAAAAGTTTATCAAGTAAATTAGAATCAAATTCTGGCTTTGTTGTAGCAGCTACAATAAATACTCTATCAATATTACATATAGCTGGTCTAACAAGCGAATTCTTTCTTGGAAGTACTTCCATTATACAATTATTATCAGTATCTACTATAACATGGTCTCCTACTAGAGGAATAATTTTCATATTTCGAAATTTTCCTCTAGCTTTGCATGTACGCTCCAGACCATCATTACATAGTACTGTAAAATCATTACTTATTATCTTTATTATTTGTCCCTGCACTATTTATCCTCAGTAGTACTACTATCATCAGTAGTTGAAGCTTTAGAAATACCTATCTTTAAAGTAGCATTAGCTACTACTGTATCTCCAGCTGTTCTTGACTGATAAAAAATAGTTCCAGCAGGGTAAGTAGCAATTTCCTCATATTCAACAGTTAAAATAACATTATTTTGATCACACCAAGCTTTTATTTGTTCAAGTGTGTATGTTGTAAAATCAGGATATTTAACAAGAACATTTGGTATATAAAGAATGATTTCAGTATCTTTTTCTACTTTTTCACCTTTTTTAATTGATTGTTCGATAATTATACTAGAATCGTATTCTTTTCCTTCTGTATTTTCTACATCTTTCTTTTCAATTGTAACTTTTAATCCTAATGTTTCAAGAGCACCTTTTACTTCTAAATAGTTTTTATTTACATAATCTCCTATTTCAATTGTTACAGAACCAAGTGAAACAGTAAGTTTTATTTTTTGTCCTTCTTTAACTGTACGATTAGCTCTAGGACTAGTACCAATAACTAAACCTTCATCTACTTCATCAGATTCTTCTTCTGTTACTTCAACATCTACTTCAAGTCCAGCTTTTATTAAAGCTGCTTCAGCTTTCTCAATAGTCATACCAGAAACATCTGGAATCTTAACATCTTTAGCTTTTGTAAGTGCTGGTACTATAAATACTACCGCTACTAAAGTAAAAGCTATAAGCGCTACTAATGTTCCAGTTACCCACAAAGCAATATTAAGTTTCTTACCTATTTTCTTTTCTTCTAGTTCATCTAGTTCAATATCTCTAGCTGTTCTTTTATTTTTTTCACTACGAGATATCTCTTTTAAATCATCTAAATTTTTTGTTTCTTCTAAATCATCCTCTGGATATTTATAAACTACTCTATTTTGAATAGGCGCTTCATCATCTAAGCATTCTTTTAAATCGCCATACATCTCTCTTACTGAGTCGTATCTATTCTTAGGATTTTTAGCACATGCTTTAAGGATGATATTTTCCATACTTTGAGGTACACCATCAACTAATTTACATACATTAGGAAGTGGTTCCTTCATTTGTTTAATTGCTATCTCAACAGCATTATCACCTTTAAATGGTACATGACCCGTAATAAGTTCAAACATTAAAATACCTAGTGAGTAAATATCGCTTTTTATAGTTGCTCCCTGGCCATTAGCTTGCTCAGGAGGTAAATAATGTACCGATCCCATAACAGAGTTAGTTTGAGTAAGCTCTGTTGCATTACTTGCGATAGCAATACCAAAATCTGTTATTTTAACTCTACCATCATCTAGTATCATAACATTTTGAGGCTTAATATCTCTATGAATTATATAACTATCATGAGCACAAGCAATAGCTGAAGTAAGCTGTAACATGATATCAATTACTTCAGGAAGGGTAAGAGCCCCACGTCTTTTAATAAGACTCTTTAAAGTTTTACCATCAATATATTCCATTACAATAAAGTAATTACCATCATCTTCACCAACATCATACATTTCAACAATATTAGGATGACTTAAAGAACTTGCGGATATTGCTTCCCTTTGGAAACGTCTTACGAATTTTTCATCCGTTGCAAGATCACCTCTTAATATTTTGACAGCCACATTACGATCTAAGATAGTATCATAAGCTAAATAAACATTAGCCATTCCACCTTCACCTATTGATCTTATAATTTGATATCTATTATTAATCTTTTGACCTTTTATTATCATAATACTTTCCCACCTTTATTCAAATACGCGATTGATATATTATCAGTTCCCCCACGATTGTTACTTTTAATAACTAACTTTTCAAGTTTTTGTTCACCTGCATGTTCCTCGTTAAGTACTTTTGCTATTTGATCATCAGAAAGCATATTTGTTAAACCATCACTACATAAAAGAATACCTTCTACATCATCAGTTATATCAAATACATCCATTTCTACATCTTGAATAGCACCAAGTGCCCTAATAAGAACATTTTTCCTTGGGTGATCTTTTGCTTCTTGAAGAGTAAGTTCTCCTGATTTAACAAGTAAATTTACTAATGTATGATCAGTTGTGATTTTATGTAATTTCTTATTTTTTATTACATAACCAGAACTATCTCCTATATTACCAAATAATAAAAACTCTTTAGTAAGTATAGCAAGTACAACTGTTGTACCCATTCCTTCACTTTCGGGATGCTCTTTAGTATATTTATATATTTCTTTGTTGGCTTCACCAACTATATTTTGTATCCAACAAATAGCTTCTTCTTTTGTTCCAATTGATGTTGTCTCTGAAAACCTTCTAGCTATAATATTAATAGCTATTGATGACGCTATTTCACCACCACGATGTCCTCCCATACCATCAGCAACAGACATAAGTATCTCTTCGTTTATATTCTTTACGATTGTTACACTATCTTCATTATGATCTCTTACTTTGCCGGGATCAGTTAAATAACAGTATTCCATTATTTCCCCTCCTCATATTTTGATCTAAGCTGTCCACATGCTGCATCAACATTAGAACCAAATTCTTTTCTTATCGTTACATTAATTTTATTTTTTTTAAGTACATCATAGAACGATAATATTTGTTCTTTGCTACTTTTTTTGAATTCTATTTGACTAGTCTCATTATATGGTATTAAATTAACATAACAATTCATACCTCTTAATAATTTAGCAAGTTCACTAGCTAGCTCATCTGTATCATTAACATCCTTTATCATTATGTACTCAAATGTTACTCTTCTATTAGTTTTATTTATATACTCTTTAACACTTTTAATAAGTTCTTCAATCGGATATGCCTTATTTATAGACATTATTTTATTTCTTATCTCATTGTTTGGAGCATGAAGTGAAATAGCTAAATTAACTTGTTTATCTTGATTAGTAAACTCTTTTATTTTAGGTACTATACCACTTGTTGATATTGTTATATGTCTTGCCCCTAGTTCTATACCTTTTTGATCATTTACTATATCTATAAAATTCATTACATTATTATAGTTATCAAATGGCTCACCTATTCCCATTAGAACTAAGTGTGTTATTCTAAAACCTAAGTCTTCTTCTATAGCTAAGATTTGTTCAACCATCTCGCCACTTTCTAAGTTTCTTACTTTTTTAAGTCTACCACTTTCACAGAAAGCACAAGACATATTACATCCAACTTGCGTTGATATACATAGACTATGACCATAGTCATGACGCATGTATACTGCTTCTATTTTTTGACCATCAGCAAGTTTAAATAAGTATTTAGAAACATCTTTATCATGTTGCTTACTTATTATTTCTATATTACCAATGATAAAATTATCTTTAAGGTAACTAGTTAATTCTTTTTTTATGTTAGTCATTTCATCAAAACTTTTAACTCTTTTCTTATAAAGCCAATCAAATAATTGATTAGCAGCAAACTTTTTATAACCAAGTTCTATAAGAATTGAAGTAAGTTCTTCATGACTATAATTATATATATTTTTCATTATTTCACCTATACTTCACTATATTACATTATATCAAAAAGACAAAAAAAATAATAGACATATCTATTATTTTAATATATTAAATTAAAATCCCATTACTAAACATAAAATGAAGAATAATGCACCTAAGACAACAGTAGCACGAGTTATCACTAGCTCGCCACCTCTTTCTTTACGGTTAGCAAATAGATTATCATTACCACCACTTACAATATTCGCAGCAGATTCAGCTTTACCACTTTGTAAAAGGACTATAGCTATTAATAAAATTGAAACTATAATTAAAGCAATTTCCACTATGTTCCCTCCTTTTTTATAACTGTTACTAATTTACCATAAACTAAAGATTTAATCAAGTAATATATGATAAAAACAAGTTATAATTGAGAAAAATATTTATTATACTTTTATCTGTGTAATTTTTTAATTGTTTTTTTCCTCCATCGGTCTTATTGTAAAAACGGTATAATTATCTAATGATATTCTAGAAAGAATACTTCTTACTTCTTTAATATTAGTCTTTTTTATTGTATCAACTGGTTCATAATCAATACTTCCTAATGTTATTAAGTCAGCCATTAACTTATTATTAGTTCTAAATATACTATCACTTGTGAATACTAGATCACTAATTCCGGTTCTTTTTCTTCGTTCCAGTTCATCTTCACTAATTTTAAAATCTTTTAATTCTTCTTTTATAAGTTCTATAACTTTTTCTGGATATTTAGTTTCAGCATCTATTATTGCTACTATATGATCATCAACTTTTAATCCTGTTATGTCTATAGAACCTGATAATAAACCATCATTTCTTAGTCTTTCATTAAATAATGATGTGGTACTTAATTTTAGATCCAAAGCATTCATTATATCAGAATAAACCTGATTATAATCAATATCTTTTATATGTGATACTCTAATTTTATAAGTAATTGAAGTTTTTGGAATAGTAACATCCATAAATATAGTTTCTTCTTTTTTTGCTACCGTATCTGGTTCATTATACTTTGGTAATTTAACTTTCTTGCGAGGATTTAAATTTCTTTTTTCCTCGTGATCAGTTATAACTTTTAATACTTCATCAGGGTCAACATTACCTGTTACTATAACAAACATATTTGAAGGATGATAAAAAGTATTGTAACAGTCATATAGATTTTCTTTAGTAATACTATTAACACTTTGAACTGTTCCTATCACAGGATATTTCATTGGATGATTAATAAGTGTATTAAATAATATTCCATTATACATTCTTGAAAAAGGTTTATCCTCATACATCATTATTTCTTGAGTTATTATACCTTTTTCTTTTTCTACATTTTCATCCGTAAAATATGGTTTTTCAACATAATCAAGTAAAAATTCTAGGTTTTCATAGAAACTATTTGGTCCTGAAAATAAATAAGTTGTCTTTCTAACATTGGTATTAGCATTAGCATCACTACCTCTTTCAGAAAAGAAACCAAAGACATCACTACCATCTTCTTGTTCAAACATTTTATGTTCTAAGAAGTGCGCAATACCTTTAGGAACACTAATAGATTTACTTTCACCGCTTGGTACAAAATCATTGTGCATACCACCATATCTAGTGCTATAAGTGGCATATGTATTATTAACATTTTTAAATGGTACTATATATATTTCTAAGCCATTATCTAATTTTTCAGAGTAGACATTTAAATCCAGTCCTTTAATTATTTTCTTCTTCATGTCGTTCTCCTTTTAGTATATATATAGTATCTAAATGTATTTTTTTACTTACATTAAGGATATCTTCTTTAGTAACTTTCACTATTTCAGTATTTCTATCTTCAAGTAGTCCATAATTTAAATATTCATGAGCTTCATAAATATTTATTATACCCGTTGTTGAATCTTGTATCTCTTTTAACGAAGCTAAATAAGTTGTTTTAGCCTGAACAATTTCATCCTCAGTAAATTCCCCAGCAGCCATTTTTTTAACTTCTTTTTTAATTAGTTTAACTGCCTTGTCAAAACTTTTTTCATCTATACCAGCACTTATATATTCTAAATTAGCAATACCAGAGTGTGATGAAGAAACAGAATAACACAAACTATTTTTTTCTCTAACCTCTTTAAATAATTTTGAGTCTGGTCCGCCACCTAAAATTGAATTATATAGAGCTAAAACATACTCTCTTTCAAAAGGAGTAATATCTTTTAACTTATAAGCAAGAATAAGAATACTTTGATTAATTTCCTTAGAATCAGTTACTACCTGTGGTATTTTCTTTATTTTTTCTTGCTTAATAAAGTGTTCTGATTTAACTTGCTTTAAAGTATTAATTGAAAAGTTTTCTTTAATTATTTTTTCCATACTATTGAAGTCAATATCACCTATTATAAATATATCGATTAAGTTAGTTCTAAGAAGTTCTTTATAATATGAGTATAGATTTTCAGGTGTTATTTTTTCTAAATCTTCCATATAACCAGTATTATGATATCTTAATACAGAATCTGGACACATTGCTTCATATAACCTAGAAAAAGCATATCTTCCAGGATTGTCATTAAAAGATTCAATATCTTCTTTTAATATGTTTTTTGCATTATTAAAAGTTTGGATATCGAATTTCCCATTTTCAACATTAGGATTAAATATAAAATCTAAAAAGAACTGAAGAGATTTTTCTATCATTCCTTCTTCAGTATACTTTTCATTTAAGAACATTGTATCAAATCTTAATAATTGATAGTTACCCGACTGACTAGTACTCGCACCTACATTTATATTATATAAGTTTTCGCACTCAATATCTAATAATCGTCTTGTTTGATATGTCTTTGTTGCTTCAAGTAATATTAGGGATAGCATATTTCTATACGCTATTTTTTCTTTTTCAATTATTTCTTTGAAATTTATTCTAATCTTTATTCTCTTGAATTTATCGGTTTTTACAAAATGAATGTTATAAGCCTGCTCATTTACCTTTCTGTATTCCATTTTTTCACCCCATCTATAATAAGCTATTAAATTTATTTAACAATTCCTTCTTTTCATTCTCACTAATAAAAGCATGGTTAATAGCTTGTTTATTAGTTTTTATAAAATCATTAGTACTAAACTGTAAATTAACTTCTAAGTTTTTATATTCTCTTTTTAAAGTAGTATTTGATACAGTTCTATTATCTGTATTTATAGATAATGGTACTCCTAAGTCATATAGTTTCCTAATAGGATGACTTTTATAATTATCTACTACTCTTGTTTGAATATTACTTGTAGGACATACTTCAAGAAGGATATCTTTATCTATAACTTCTTTTATTAAATCATCCTCAGTAACTACATTAACACCATGTCCAATTCTAGTTGTTCCAAAACTGATTGCTGATTTTATACTCTCTCTACCATCAGCTTCTCCCGCATGTATTGTGAATGGCACATTTTTTTCAGTAGCGTAATCAAATAAATCTTTAAAATCTTCTGTTTTATAAATTGCTTCAGCTCCCGCCAAATCAACTGCGCATACACCTTCATTTAAATAATGCCTTGCGACATCAATAACCATCATGTTAGTTTTTATATCATCATTACGCATCATACAAAGAATTACGTTAGATTTCATATCAACTCTACTAAGTCCCATGATTACACTTTCAGTAACATCATATAAAGATAATCCTTCTAAAGTGTGCTTGATTGGTGCGAATCTTATTTCTGCATATATAACGCCATCATTCTTTAAATCAACCGCTAGTTCATACGCAATACGCTCTAAATTTCTTTTTGTCTGCATAATCTTTACAGGTAATTCAAACTTAGTTAAATAATCATTTAAATCTAAACACTTTTCTTTAGCAAGCATATCATATTTAACTTCATTTATACTCAAATCAAGTAGTTCAGCTGCTGTATCTAATCTAACAGAACCATCTAAATGAACATGTAGTTCTATTTTAGGTAGTTTACTATAATCCATCATAATTTTAATGAGCTTTCTAAAGCTACTTCAATCATTTTTGTAAAACTATTTTGTCTTTCTTGAGAAGTAGTTTTTTCATTTGTTACTATATTATCAGAAACTGTAAGTAAACACGCTGCTTTTTTTCCTAAAACATTAGCATTATGAAATAACGCGAAAGATTCCATTTCAACAGCTAAGCAACCATATTCATTATATAATTGTTTATAATTCTCATTTTCTTTATAAAATACATCCGAGCTATGAATATTTGCAATTGTCAAATGTGCATTTAACTCTTCAGCAGTTTCTTTTAAATAAAAATTTAAATAGTCAGAAGCATACATCATGTTATCTTCACATCCATTTTGTGTCTTTGCATATGAAGAATTAGAAAAACAAGCGTTTACTAAAACTAAATCATATAAATTTAAATCAGCTGTATATGCTCCACAACTACCTACCCTAATGATTTTATCAACATTATAAAATTTAAATAATTCATATGAATATATGCCAATACTAGGCATACCCATACCTGAGGCCATTACTGTTATTTCCTTACCTTTGTATGTACCTGTAAAGGCTAACATCCCTCTTACATTGTTAACTAATTTGTAATCTTTTAAATAAGTTTCTGCAATAAATTTAGCACGAAGAGGATCTCCTGGCATAATTACTATTTTTGCTATTTCATTTTCTTTTGCTTCAATATGTGGTGTCATAACTATTTCTCCTTTTTATTCTATGCATTTTTTGACTTTTTATTTTGTTTTTTAATATTATTTTCAAAAAACTGTACTACTTTATCATAATCTTCTTGATTTTCAAACAATCCTTTATTAAATACTATTATCATTTTTTTTGTTATTACTTCATAAGTGTTTTTTAACCTAATTGTTTTTACTATATCTTTTAGTTCAATAGATATTTCAGTATCACCTGTTTTTTCGGTAAATTTGTCTTTAGTTAAGGTACAATCATAAGTACCATATTTTACTCCTAAACCTTTTTCATTTATTTTTACAAGCAATTTAGAAGTTAAGATCGTTACTAATTCAACGGCACCATAAATTATTAAACACGCCAATAAATATAAAATCAGTGTTATTAAAAAATTATCTAATACTAAATTTCTAATAAAAAACAAAAATACTAAAGAACCTGCTATTACATAATAAAGGTTATTTTTTGAATTTGTCCTTCTGACAATTCTTTCGTAATTTTTTTTACTTAAGTTATATTTGAATTTCATTTTACCATCTTCCTAACATAATCATTATAACAAATTTATTATCAATCATAAACCCTTTATTTAAACTTAGTAAACAAAAACCAATCTACTAATAGATTGGTTTACTAATTAATCAAAGTTGTTTTATTTTAAGTACTAACTATTTAATCTTATAAATCTGTTATTGTTAATTCGACAGCTGTTGAAGTTTTAGTAGCATTAAATCTGTTATTTGAGATAGAAACAGTTGAATTACATGAACTATCTAATGTTATTGTTCCACTTAGTGGTAACTCACCTTGTACATTAACAGAAGGTGTAGCAACATGATCACTAAATGTATAAGTAGTTGTTAAAGTTTCTCCTCTAAGAAGTTGTAAATGACATGCATCTTCTACTGCACTAATTACATTATTAGCACTTGATTCAAAAGCACCTCTTCTACTTTCTTTAATGATAGTATTTACTACTGGAATAGCTATTAATGCTATAATTCCTAGTATTAATATTACTGCTAGTAACTCAATTAACGTAAAGCCTCTTTTTCTCATCCTTCATACTCCTCCTATAATACTACAAATATTTTAGCATGAAAGATATGTTGTTTCAAGATTTTTTGATGATTTGTATTTGTATTTACATACTCATATAAAAATTATTCACCTTCGTTTGCAATAACAGAAATAATACCACAGATTAATCCGCCTACAACGAAAGCAATCCAGCCTGGATGCCAAGCATTCCATAAAAAACCAACAATTAAGAAAACCATAGTTGCAATTATCATTACAACCGCATGGGCTTTATCAGCCACATTTCTATCTACAGGTTTTTTAATACTATATATATCATATTGCATTCCATAATATATAAACATATAAACAGCAATTGAAATAGGTAGAAAGAACGCTGTAGCTATTATGCTATCTAAAGATGTAAATTCACTTATTACTCCTGCTAAAACAATTCCTAAAATACAAAGTGCAACTGCAACTGATATAACTACTGAGAATTTTTTAGAGAATTCTATAGGAACTTCTCTATTCTTATACTTTTCTCTATATAATTTATCAACATTTTCATATCTTGAATACATAGTACCATAATAAATAAAGATTATCACACCTATTGTAATAAATGTAAAAAATAGAATAATCTGCATTATCTCACTATGAAATATATCATAGACAAGTGTTGCAGCAATTAACGATATAATACATGATACTACACCTAGTCCAATCATTATAGAAAACTTTTTATAGAATTTTATAAATTCATTTTCTAATTCACTATTTAATGTAGTATTTGTCATTTTAGTTTCACTAATTTCATTTTTTAATAATTCATCTAATGAAACATGAAATAATTTACTTATTTCTATTAATTTGTCTGTTTCAGGATAACTAGTACCAGATTCCCATTTAGAAACAGCTTGTCTTGATACTCCTAAAATATCTGCAAGCTGTTCTTGAGAATAGCCTTTTTCCTTTCGTAACGTTTGTAGTTTTTCTCTAAAATCCATTTTCTTCACCTCTAGATAAATATACTAAAAACTATGTAAATTATCTACCAACTACAAGTTGTTTTTATGCTACTTACGGTTGCGCATACATAATTCTCTATTAAATTACTTCTTTTAAGAACTTTCCAGTATAACTTGCTTCTACTTTAATTATGTCTTCTGGTGTACCAAAAGCAACAATAGTTCCACCACCATCGCCACCTTCTGGACCTAAGTCAATTATATAATCAGCTACTTTAATAACATCTAAATTATGTTCAATAACAATAACTGTATCACCGTTATCAACAATTCTCTCTAAAATCACTAATAATTTTTTAATATCATCCGTATGAAGTCCAGTTGTTGGTTCATCTAATATAAACAAACTCTTTCCAGTAGGCTTCTTTTGTAATTCTTTAGCAAGCTTAACTCTGGCAGCTTCTCCACCAGAAAGTGTTGGAGCACTTTGCCCTAATTTTACATAAGAAAGTCCAACATCCATAAGCATTTGTAATTTTGTTTTTACTTTAGGTACATTCTCAAAGAATTCTAGTGCTTCATCAACACGCATCTCTAAAACGTCATATATGCTTTTTCCTTTATATTTAATTTGTAATGTTTCATTATTATATCTTGTTCCACCGCAGACATCACAAGGTACATATACATCTGGTAAAAAGTGCATTTCTATTCTTTTTACACCATCACCCCAACATGCTTCACAGCGTCCACCTTTAACATTAAATGAAAATCTACCTTTATCATAACCACGCATTTTTGCTTCTTTTGTTTGTGTGAAAACATCTCTAATGTCATCAAAAACACCTACATATGTAGCAGGATTACTTCGTGGAGTTCTACCTATTGGAGACTGCGATATATCAACAACTTTATCAATATTATCTAGTCCTTTAATTGATTTAAACTTACCTGGCCTTTCTTTAGTTCTATATAAATTAGCAGATACTGCTTTATATAAAATCTCGTTTATTAAACTACTTTTCCCTGAACCAGAAACTCCAGTTATACAAGTAAATGTTCCAAGAGGAAACTTAACATCGATATTTTTTAAATTATTTTCGACAGCCCCTTTTATCTCAATATATTTCTTGTTGCCTTTTCTTCTATTTTCAGGTATTTCGATTTTTAATTCCCCTGTTAAATATTTTCCAGTCAAACTATTTGGATTATGCATTACTTGTTCTGGTGTTCCCTCAGCAACTACTTGTCCACCGTGAATACCAGCACCAGGTCCTATATCAACTAAATAGTCTGCAGCTAGCATTGTATCAGTATCATGCTCAACTACAACTAATGTATTTCCTAAATCACGCATTTCAAGTAGTGAATTTATTAGTCTTTGGTTATCTCTTTGATGAAGACCAATACTAGGCTCATCAAGGACGTATAAAACCCCTGTTAATCTTGAACCAATTTGTGTAGCAAGTCTAATTCTTTGAGCTTCTCCACCACTTAATGTACCAGCAGTTCTAGCTAGTGTTAAATATTCTAGACCTACATTAATTAAAAAGTTTAACCTAGAGCCAATTTCTTTTACTATTAATTTAGATATTTCAACTTGTTCTTTTGTTAACTCTAAAGCATTTATAAATTTATATAAGTCTCTGATACTTAATAATGTAATCTCATATATGTTCTTATCGTTTATTTTTACTGAAAGAACTGATGAGTCTAGTCTAGAGCCATTACAAGTTGGACATGGAAGTTCAGTCATATACTGCTCTATCCACTCTCTTATCCAACCACTTTTTGTTTCAATATAACGTCTTTCTAGATTTGTTATTATTCCTTCATAAAAATCTCTTGAAGTTCTAGTGTTACCATTTTTAGCAACATAGTTGAACTCTAAAATATCTGGTGTTCCATATAATAAAATTTCTAACTTCTCTTTACTTAATTTTTTTAATGGAGCATCCATATCAATGTCATAATATCTACATACAGTATCTATTTGAGTATATATTATGTTTGTTGTATCATTTAGATTAATGGCTACAATGGCACCATCATTAATACTTTTATCTCTATCTGGTATTACTAAATCCTCATCTATTTTCATCTTAATTCCTAAACCCTTACAGTCTTGACATGCTCCATATGGCGCATTAAATGAAAACATTCTTGGTTCTAATTCTGGTAAACTAAAATCACAATCTGGACAAGCATATTTTTCACTCATTATAATTAGTTCTCCACCAATTACATCTATAACTACTTTTCCATTTGAAAGTTTAACTGCTAGTTCAATTGCTTCATAAAGTCTACTTCTTACATCATCCTTAATAATTAATCTATCAATAATAGCTTCTACATTATGTTTTTTATTTTTTTCGAGATTTATTTCTTCACTTAAATCATAATCTTCGCCATCTATTCTTACCCTTGCATAACCTTCTTTTCTAAGATCATCTAGTACCTCTTTTTGTGTACCTTTTTCCCCATACACAACAGGACTAAGAACTCTTATCTTTGTGCCTTCTTCTAGAGCTAGTATTTGATTTGTCATTTCTTCAATACTTTGACTAGATATTGGCTTATTATGAGTAGGACAATAAGGAATACCTACTCTAGCATATAATAATCTTAAATAATCATATATTTCTGTTACTGTTCCAACTGTACTTCTTGGATTTTTATTAGTTGTCTTTTGATCGATACTAATTGCTGGAGATAAACCCTCAATTGAATCAACATCTGGTTTTTCTGATCCACCTAAAAACTGCCTAGCATAGGCACTTAAACTTTCTACATATCTTCTTTGACCTTCTGCGTATATAGTGTCAAAAGCAAGTGAAGACTTACCAGATCCTGAAACACCTGTCATTACAATTAATTTATCCTTAGGTAAAGTTATATTAATATTTTTTAAGTTATTTTCGCGTGCACCTTTTATTACAATATTTTCCATGAAACACCTCTTGATTCATATTTTTGTTATTAAAAACATCAGTAGTTATTATACCACAATTTGCTTTTTTTACTACTAAACATTTTCATTATACCAGGCGAACAAGTGTTTGTACAGTAATTTTCAGAAAAATAAACTTTTTTTAATAATAAACAAAAAAACAGGTTAATATTGTCCTGTTTGTTTTGATATTATATTCATAATATTAGTATATATTTCTTGCATTTGTTCTTCTGTTAATTCATCGTATTTTACTGAATCTGTAATAGTTTCTTCTATTGAAGCAGATGTTTTTAATTTACTATCCATATTAATACTTAAGCTATATTCTTTATTTTTACCATCATATGCTTCATATGAAAAGATTCTATTTAAGTCATACTCAGCACCGGCAGTTACTTCTTTTATATTAGTACTAAGTTTTACTTTGTATTCTTGATTATCAATGGTAAAATCGGCTGTTATTTCATACAAAGTTTTTGTTGAGTTTATTTTAATATAACCTAGTTTTTCATCTTCACTTTTATATACATTAACTGTTAAAGTTTGATCAACTTTTTCTAGTTCAACAAATCCTTGTAACTCATCATCCTCATTAAAATAAATACGTGGTTTAGTATCATTTCTATACTCAATACTTATAGTTTTTTCTTCATATGAAGCCTCTGCACAATTTGAATAATCATTTGTTGTTGTATAATCCTCTGCTGTATCATCAAATTGTGTGTTATCATCAGTTGTATAATAGTAATCATCATCTGTACTGTTATCTATACTATCATCACTTGAATAGTCATATATTGTGTAATCTTCTGGTGTTTGATCATCTATTTGTTTAACTTCAAATTGCTCATTTGTTGATGACATATTTTCTAAATCAGTATCATCTGTATTATCATAATTTTCAAAGTTAAAGCAATTTGAATAATCATATGTAGGTTCATAATATTTGTAATCAAAATCTATACCTTCTACTACATTTGTTAAATTATTAGTATATACAGTATATATATATGTACTCATATGTTCTTCATCAATTGAATCAATAACATCATCCATATTATAACTTTCAAAATCCTTATAGAAATTTGTTACAATTTTATTAGCTTTATCATCAGATTTTATATCATTTATTACTAAATTTACTATTTTAGAAATTTGCTTATCATTATACTCTAATTTTAATGAATTAACTTTTTTTGTAGTTCCATCAATTTTTATTTCAGTTTTATCTCTAACAAAATCATCTTTATTTACATTATTTACAAAGCTTTTAACAATAAAGTTGTATAAATAATCATAATCGTTTAAATCATTATAATTAGTTGAAGATAAAGCATCTTTTAACTCTTCTATTTCAATATATTTATCAAAAATTTTATTTAAAAATATATATCCTGTTTTCGAATTTGTTAATAATTTTACTCCACCTAATTCTTCAGTTTTGTTACTTAAATTTAACTCAAATAAAGTTTTATCTACTGTTTTACTAAAATTATAATTAAATGTCATTTTATTAACTAAACTTATTAATTGATTTAAATCAGTGTTTTCAGTATTATCCATTTGAATAGTGAAATTTCCTTTTTCAGAATATTGTTCTGATTCATTAAGTACAATTGGCGATTCAAAATAATTTTTAAAGTTCTCTAATTGTTTAATACTATTATTAATAATAACTTTTTCATTAGTACTATAAACATAATATACTAAAGCAATTATAAAACCGATAACTAATAATATTAGAGCAAATATTAATATTTTTAATCCTTTTTTGCTACTTTTATTATTTTTTTCCTCATTATTGTTATTATCGACTACTGTATTTTCTAGGGAAGGAAAAACAGGTTCATCAATTGGTGGAATATAAGGTATTACTACAGGTTCTACTACTGGGCTTACTACTGGCATTATTACTGGTTCAGTAAATTCTGAAGTTGCAGTTGGTTGCTGAACTGGAATATTATTTTGCGTTACTACAGGTACAACTTCTGGATTTGCAACAGAAATTACTGTTGGTTGCTCCTGGATTTCCGGCATTATAATTGGTTGTTCAAATGAAAAATCATTTGAACTTACTGTTTGTTCTACTTCTTGATTTGTATTTGGTTGTACTAATTGATTATCATCGGGTATTACTATCGGTTCGTTTGCAGGTAATACATCTGGTATCTTATTTGGAACAGTATTGTTATTTTCACTGTTCTCCAAGTTATTGTTCATTTATTTCACTCCATCCTATTATAAATTATAGCAAAATAATACAAAAAAAGAAACAAAAAATGTTTCTTTATTTTATTGCATATATTAACCTTCATCTATTACATAAAGAAATATGTATATACAGAGAAAGCAATAACCAATAACAATACAACTCCTAGTACAAGAACTAATGCTTTTGAACCTTTTTTCTTAGCTACTTCTGGAGTAGCTGGTGCTACTGGAGCATTAGAATCAGTAGTAACAGTTTGCTCAACTGCTGGTGCTTCAACAGGCGCTACTGGAGCTTCTGGAACAGCTGGAGTAACTGGTGCTACAACAGGTGCTACTGGAGCAACTGGTGTCATTGGAGCTACTGCAGGTGCTACTGGAGCAACTGGTGCCGTTGGAGCTACTACAGGTGCTACTGGAGCAACTGGTGCTGTTGGAGCTACTACTGGAGTAACTGGTGCAACTGGAGCAACTGGAGTAACAGTTGGTGTTACTACTGGAGTTACTGGAGCAACAGGAGTAACAACTGGTGTTACTGTTGGAGTTACTGGAGCAACTGGAGTTACTGGAGTTACCGGAGTATTGTTTACGTTTGGAAATTCTTTATTATCCATTCTAATCACCTATCCTATGAATACATTATAGCAAATAAAATGGAAAAATACAAAATTTTTTTAATCTTTTGGTTTAAATATCAACGAAAGATAGAATGAAAAGATAATTGCAGAGCATATTCCAGATGCAGTAAGGTTAAACATTCCCATGATTAAACCCATTATTCCATATGTACCTGCTGATTCTAACGCCCCATGAATTAATAAATGTCCAAAACTAGTTATAGGAACAAGTGCTCCTCCACCACAGAAGATGATTATCTTATCATAGAAATTAAATATATCTAAAAAAGAGCCAAGTACAACAAATATAGTAGTTATATGTCCTGGAGTAAGCTTGGTATTATCAAGTATTAATTCACCTATTAAACAAACAACTCCTGCAAATAAAAAGGAATATATATATATCATTCTATTACCTCCAAACTTATAGCATGCGCAATTGAAGGAATTGGTAGTTTTTGATTTACAGTAGTTGTATTCATAAGCGCTCCTGTTGCAACTAATAAAACTTTATTAATCTTTTTTGCTTTCATCATACTAAAAACATATCCATATGAAACAAGTGGTAAACATGCTGGCCCACTTCCTCCTGCATAAACGTCTTGTTTTTTGATATCAAATATCATACAAGCTGAATCATCACAGTTATCTAAGTTTATTTTATAATTTTTTTTCATATATTCTTTTAACATAGGTTTTCCATATCTACCTAAATCACCTGTTAATATTAAATCATAATAATCTGGTTTTCTATTTGTTTGCTCTAAATGATCATGAATTGTTTGTGCAGCAGCAATTGCCATTACACCACCCATATTAAATACCTCTTTAATACCTGAATCTACTGCCTTACCTACTGTTGCACTTTCTACTTTAAAACCTGATTTTTTATTTGATAGAAATGCTGATGCAGCCCCTGTTACTGTAAAGGTTGTAGTTTTAGGTTTTGGTCCACCATATTCTACTGGATATCTAAACTGTTTTTCAGCAGTATTATTATGTGAAGATGTGCCTACAATAATATTATTAGACTGATTAGCTTCTATCATATTAGAAGCTATAATCAATCCTTCTACACTTGTTGCACATGCACTATATATTCCTAGATAAGGTATATCATACTTACTTGCTGTATAATTTGAAGAAACTAATTGATTTAATAAATCACCAGATATAAATAATCCTACATCTTTAATTTGTTTCTTTTCTTTTTTTAATAGTAAATTAATTGATTCATCCAATAATTTCATTTCTGCCTGTTCCCATGTGTCTTGTCCAAAATAGTATTCATCATATTTTTTATCATAGTATTTTGATAATGGTCCGTCTTTTTCAAATGGTCCTGCGATTGTTTCTGTATTATTTATATATACATTATTATATTTAAAAGTCATTAGCCACCAAATATAAGATATCTTATAATACCAAAAGTATAAGCACTAACTACACCAAAAACAATTACAGAACCAGCTAATTTAAACATATTTGCACCAATACCAGTTACCATACCTTCTTTGCGGTACTCTAAAGTTGCACTCATCATAGCATGAGCAAATCCAGTAATTGGAACAATTAAACCACATCTAGCTTTATGAACCCATTTATCAAAAAAACCAAAGCATGTTAATAAACATCCTAAAAAGACAAGAGTAACAATCATGAATACAGAGGCCTGAGCAGTTGGAATATTAAAGAAATATGAATATGCCTCAACTAAAACTTGACCTATTAAACCCATAAATCCACCAACAAAAAATGCCACTACTGCATTCTTAAATCTATCTTCTGTTGGAGTATGTTTCTCAACAATTTCTTTATACATATTTTTATTCATAATAACCTCCTAAAATTATTATGAATAGTTTCTTTTTTTATATACGAACTATTGTATATAAAAAAAGAAATTAATTTAGTAATGAATTAATTTCTTTTTCAATCTTTAAAATAAAATTTTCATTATTATTATAATATTTTGAAAACTTATGTTTTTCAATAATATTAATGTTATTAATAAGTTCTTCTTTTGTAAGAGCCATTAAAACATAATTATTATCTACTAAATATTTAGTAATCTCTAACTGATGATCATTTATATGTTCTTTATATTCTTTAAGTCTTGGTACAACTATTACCTTTTTGCCTTTTTCTAAGGCTTTAAAAATTGTTCCGCCACCACCATGAGTAATTATTATTCTAGCTTCATCTATTTTTTGATTCATTTCATCATAATTAAAGAAATCATAATATTCAATATTTGGATTTTTAAAAGAAAATCTTCCTTTTCCGCCTTGAATAATAATCTGTTCTTTTATATTAAGACTATCTATATAATTAAATAATCTTTTAAAAGACTGTTTTTGTGTTCCAATAGTAAATAATATCATTAGTATACCCCCTTAATATATTTAGCTTTGGGGTATATTTCTTGATAATTATTGTGCTGAACAATAAAAGTTGTCGCGATAGGATAAACTAGTTTTCCTGAAAGAGTTGGTGTATGAGTCCTGTCAAAAACCTCTACAAATATAATCTTTCGATCAAAAAAGTAACCTAAGTAACACATTAATACTGATGTGTGGGCCCCTGTTGTATAAATGATATCAGGGTTATATCTAATGAAATAGTATATACTTTTTAAAACATTAAGAATACTTATAAAAACATATTTTAACATATAGTACCTTGAACCATAAAATAAATATTTAATTTTATATTTTTCTTTAAGTTTCAAAGAAATTTTATTCTTTTCAGTTATTAAAATGTAATCATACTTATCATAAATACTATCTATAGCTAGTAGTTCTGTAAGATGACCACCAACACTTGAAATAAATATAACTTTATTTTTATTTTTTAAATCTCTATAATTATAATCTAAAACTATTAAATTTAAAAGTAATAAAAAATGAATAAACTCATAACTCATATTTATATCAAGTAATGAAGAACCAATTAGTAATAAAAATAAAGCAATTATATATAAGGATCTATCATCTCTTAATAATCTTATAGAATAAACAATACCATACGCAATTAAAGTAAAATAATAAATTACTCCTATTATGCCTAATTCTACTAACATTCTTGCTATAAAACTATGTTCATCAGAAGGTTCAAAACGAAAGTGATTATTTACTGAATAATACTTAAATGCTCTAAATCCTTGGCCAACTAACATATTTCCTTTAGTTATTTCTAAAACATGATTATATATATCCATTCTGCCATCTAAACTACCTTTATCGTACTTTGTTTGTTCTTTAGAATGAATATATATATATGGAGTTAAAATATTATCAACTTCATATACTTGTGTCTTATTAGTATCAAGATTAATTACATATACACTACTTATTTCAGCAGAATTATATATATCCATATTTTCTAATTCCAGATAATAATACTCGAACTCTTTAAGCGTATTTAATCTGAAATAGTAAGTATTTTGATCTTCATTTATAAACTTTGAATCAACTGTTTTCTTTATTATATGAGAGTTTTTAACATATAAAACTTTCAATTTTAAAATAGGATTATTTAATTCATTTTTATTTTTTATATCTAACTTTATTAAATAACTCTTACTACATTCTAAATTCATAAAGTCTGCAAAAATAATATTATCTTTTAAATTATTTTCTGTAATATTACTTATTTTTAAAGATTGAGATCTTGGAAAAGCAAATAATATACAAACGATAAATAAAATTATAATAAAGGATATAGTATAGATAACTTTACTTTTTTTACTAATTAATAATAATATTAAATAGCTTATGTAATAAATTATAAACATTAAGATAATAATAGATAAGAATATTATTAAATTATTGTTATATATAAATATACGAGTTTTATTAATAGCATATAGTACTGGTAAAATTATACAGAAATATATAGTTATTAAATTAATAATTTCTTTATACTTTTTTCGGATAAAGTAGTTAATTATTAGTAATATATTAATAATTAAAAATATCATGGTGGTTATTTTAGACATTGTTAATAAAAAAGCTAATAACAATATGAATAAACAAAAATGGAAAATAATATTCTTATTATCTGTAGTTAAATAATAACAAGTTATAAAATACCCTGTTAGTATAAATGTAGCATAGGTATTAGGATAAAGAAGCGTACCATATAACCTATCTACACTACTTTTATAGAAATCTCCAAACCAAGATTTTATTTGCAATAAATTTCCTATATCAGAATTACTTTGAATAATAAATGAAATAATTACTGATATAGTACTAGATAATATAATGGTTTTTAAGATATAGTTTAGTCTTTCTTTATTAATTATTCTTCTTAAAACAATTACATGAATAGCAATTAATAAACTAACTAATATATATTCTAAATTCAGTCTTATATTTGATATATCTTTGCCACATAACATTGGAATAAAATATAACATAGGAAAAGTTAATATTATTAGATCTAATCTATTAAATTTAACTCTTCTTTCCTTATAAATAAATATATATCCTAATGCTATAAATAATGTTGAAACAATCCATCCTATTTTTATATATTTAACAATAGATTGTGTGTCTTCAAATATATTAGAATAATTAAAATATAGTGGACTTACCATTATATACACTAGAGTTAATAGTATAGTAATTTCTTCATACTTCTTTTTCATAATACACCTAGTTAAGTTACTTTCTAAGTAAATTATACTATATGTATTTTTTTGATGCAACAGTACCTAGTTCAAATTATTTCTTAGTTTTGTTAAGACTTTTTGTTCTTTTCTTGATACTTGGACTTGTGTCATACCCAAATTGCTAGCTGTTTGCATTTGAGTCTTATCATCAAAATATCTATTTCTTATAATTTCAAGTTCAGCTGAATCAAGTTTTGTAAGTTCTTGCTTTAAAGCAATTAAAGTGTTAATATCTAGACTTTTAGCTGGTATAGTTTCATGAAGAGTTACCTCTTTTGAATCACAAGCAATTGGTTCGTCAATACTTTTCACTTCCCTTTTGCTATTTAAAGCTTCGTTAACTAGTTCCTCAGGTATACCAAGAAAACTAGATAATTCACTTGTTGTTGGTAATCTATATAATCTTTGTGCCAACATATTTGACGCTTGCTCTATTTTAGAATTTAATGAACTAATATTTCTACTTATCTTTATAGATTTGTCTTCTCTTATAAACTTTTTCATTTCTCCTAAAATATATGTATAGGCATATGTCGTAAATTTTATATCAAAACTTTCATTATAATTTTGATATGCTTTTATCATTCCTATTACTCCTACTTGAAACAAATCTTCCTTATTACCATAATTACTAAAATAATTAGTAATTGAATAAATTAAATTTTGATTATTTAGTATTACTTGTTCAATAGGTTCCATTTTTTATCTCCTTAAATATTAAATATATTTAATGCTGTTAATTCATTACTAGTTATGGGAATAAAACCTTTCATACCTTTTGTAAAGGCGCTTTCTACTGTACTATTTATATTACATATTATTGAATCACCATGATTTTTTTTGCATAATTCATAATTATATATTAAAGAATTTATGCCATTAACATCTATTTCACTTATGTTTTCTAGATTAAAAACAATGTTCCGTATACCATTGTCAAAAATCATTTCAGAGACATCTTCGTATAATTTATTACTTGTCTCACCATTTAATTTACCATCTAATCTAATAAATAGAATCCCTTTTATAAACTCCATTTCTATTTCGAGCATTTAATCACCTTCCTATATAATTTAGCACAACTTTTCTGGCAATTATTCAATTTCGACAAAACTAGACTATTTTTTCAAAAGTCTTTTTTCGACAAATTTATCCATAACAAATATTATCGTTAGGCAAACAAGAATTATAGGAAAATTAATTGATTGTTTTCTTAATGTTTTCTCTTCATCAAAAGATTTTCTCTCCTCTAATTCTTTTATTTTTAACTTGTAATTATTTATTTCTTCCTTTAATAAATTTATCTCCTTAGTACTTGAAATTATATTTTCTTTAATTTCTAAATTCTTTTCATCAACACTATATGTTGCTGATTTAGCTGCATCTAATAAGTAATCTATGTACTGTTCTTGCTGTTTTAAAGCATATAAATAGTTATCCTTTATATCAACTTTTACAGTAGTTGATACAGTCTTAAACGGTAATATAAAATTAATATTATAAGTTCCGTTAATATTAGGATTTAAATTACTTGTTATATCAATATTATCTACTGTGCTTTCTAATATAAAATCTTTTAAATTAATGTTTTTATCATCAATAATTAAATCATCTTTAATAACAACTTTATCACGCACCCGATATCTATAATATGTTTTATAATCTTCATAATCAATTTTGAATTCTTCAGTTTCCTCTGATAAGTATAAATCCTCATATATTTTTGTAGTAAATTCTTGTCTTTTTAGTAGATAATTATTACGATATGCAAGATAGTTATCAATAATTTTTCCATTTATTTCACTATCACAGTAGACAGTATTCGTTGTATTTAAATATAATTCTTCAACATCATAAAAATTATGTACAAAGAATGTTGTGTTTGTTTCAGAAGAATCATCAATCAAAGAATTAACAAATATTTTTTTACTAAATGGATCACTATCATTATTCATATATAAAGCTAAATTTGCTTTAGCATTCTCTTGTTTTTTTATAGATATGTTTATTTCTAAATCACCTAAGTTATAATCTTTATCAATATAAAAAATAAACATATCATTTGTATACATATCAAAATTAGCATTATCTATTAAAACTTCATCTGTTTTAGTATTAAAAGCAAAGATGTGATTAACATGTAGGTTCCTATCTAAGTTTTTTAAATAAAAATACTTAAGTTTCTTGAATGGTTGATATGTATATGCATTACACTGTTCTATTTGATAATTAATATCTAGTAAATCTTTATCTTTTACCCAATTAGAATAAATATTAGGATAATCACCTGTTTCTTTATGTAATTGATCTTCTACATATTGGTAATCTATTTTTTCTTTGTACGCATGATATAATTTTTTGGTTTCTACTAAAGTAACATCATTAGATTTTTGTTCAAGTTCGGAATAACTTGTAAAATCTCCATAGTCCCCATAGTAAGTTTTAGCAGACACAGGCTTAATAAAACTACATATTAACCCTATAAAAATTAATGTTTTTTTCATTTTTCACCTCCCTATTTATATGTTATAAGAGAAAATTTATATTTCCTTTTTATAATTCAAATAAAAGAATGTGCAAAAGCACATTCTTTTAAGTATATTATTTAAAACTATACACATGTATAATTTTCTATTGAATTAATATTAATTTTGTTATTACCATTTATTACTTCGCTTATTACAATATTCTCATAAACATCACGAATTATTTTATCTATCTTACGGGCACCAAAATCTTTAAAATTAGATTTATCTATTATTTCATCAATAATTTTCTTGTTATATTCAACAACTATTTGTTTTTTTGCATATTTTAGTTTAATACTTTGTAACTTATCAGTAACTATTTTTATTAAATCACTTCTATTTAAATAGTTAAACGATATTGTGTCATCTATACGATTAATGAAGGCTGTAGAGAACGATTCTTTTTGCTTACTTACTAAATTACTATCTTCTTTTACAAAGCCAATTGGATTATTTTCAAATCCTACATTGGTAGTCATAATAATAATCACATTATTAAATAATACTTCTCTACCCATTGCGTCTTTTATTTTACTATCCTCTAATATTTGAAAAAATAAATTTAATACATCATTATGAGCTTTTTCTATTTCATCTAAAATTAGTACAGTATTAGGTTTATTTCTTATATCCTCAAGTATATTATGATTATCACTATATCCAACATATCCTGGAGGAGCACCCACTATCTTACTTATTGAATGAGGTTCTCTAAACTCACTCATATCTAATTTTATAGTATTTCTTTTGCCAACCATGAATTCTCCAAATAGTGAAGCTAGATAGGTCTTTCCAACGCCAGATGGCCCTGAAAATAAGAATGAATAACATCTATTATCTTCTTTTAATCCAAGTTTTATTCTCTTCCCTATTTTTACAATTTGGTCAATTGCGTATTTTTGACCAATAATGTTTTCTTTGAGTTTCGTTTCTAACTTGTTTACATTTTTAATATCAGTAGAAGTTACTTCATAAACAGGGATTTTACTTCTTGTTGAAATAACTTTAGCTACATCTTCCCTAGATACTTTGTTTAAAACTTTCTTTTTATTTAGTTTTAACTCTAATATATTCACTTTATCCTGAATTAAATTCTCTTCATTCTTTAATTCTTTAGCTAAAACATAGTTATCATCAAGAATACTTTTCCTTTTGTTTAATTTAATTGTTTCGACCTTTAATAATAAATCATTATATTCCTTTATTAATTTATTTTCTTTTATGCTTGCTTTCGCACAAACTTCATCAAGTATATCTATTGCTTTATCAGGTTGTTTTCGGTCATAAATATATTTTTCAGATAATTCAATAATTAATTCAATAATATCATCATTTAATTTAACCATATGATAGTTTTCATATATAGGTTTTAATTTTAATAGTATCTTTTTTGTTTCTTCTCTGTTTGGTGGCTCAATAAAGACTTTTTGAAATCTTCTTTCTAGAGCAGCATCATTTTCAATATACTTTTTATATTCTTCTGTTGTTGTAGCTCCAATACATTTAAGTTTATTTCGAGCGAGAGATGGTTTAAATATGTTTGAGGCATCAATTGCACCTTCAGCACCACCAGCGCCAACTAGAGTATGAATCTCATCTATAAATAGAATTATTTCCTCATTATCTTCAACTTCCTTTAATATCTTTTTAAGACGCTCCTCAAATTCTCCACGATACTTAGTTCCTGCCACAGTACTTGCCATATCAACACTAATTATTCTTTTATTTTTCAAACTATTTGGTACTTGTTTTTTCGCTATACGACTACTTAATTCTTCAACTATAGCAGTCTTTCCAACCCCTGCATCTCCAATTAATAGTGGGTTATTTTTAGTTCTACGCATTAATATTTCAATAATCCTATTTAATTCTTCTTCTCTACCTATGACAGGATCTAATTCATTATTTTCAGCTTTTTTATTTAAATCAATTCCTATTTCTTCTAATAATAATTTCTTCGTCTTTTTCTTTTTGTCTGCCTTATTTATATAGAATTCTTTATATAAACTATCTATATCTACTTCCATAGAAAGAAGTATTCTTATTGCAATACCTTCTCCTTCATCAAGTAAGTTTAGAAACAGGTGTTCTATCATTACCTCGCTGTTTGAATCTTTACTATCAACAATAGAATTTTCTATAATTCTTCTAAGCATAGGAGTATATAAAAACCATTCGCTTTGCTTACTACCCATGCCAATTATGTTTATTATTTCCTTTTTGACATTTTCATAATTTATATTATATTCCATTAATTTTTTGCTTACATTATTTTTTCCCTTTAATATAGCAAGTAAAAGGTGTTCACTTCCTATATAAGGGTGTTTTAAATTACTCATTTCCTCTTTTGCTGCAACTATAACTACTCTTGCTTCTTCTGAAAAATTCCCAAACATAATAATCATCTCCTCTAGTATTATTCTATGACTATTATGATAAATATTTTGTCTTTTAAACACAGGAAATAAAAAAAAGAAGTAATTATTTTTTACTTCCTTTATTTATTTCTTTATAAGTTACTACTCCAATCAAAGCTAATCCTATAAATAATAAGTATAGCCATGATGGAATAACCTGCCATATATTTCTTAATTGATATAAGATATTTATTATTGTAAAACAAATACCAGTTACAAATAGATTACGATAATCATCATCTATTAAACCTATCAATATTAATATTAGTGATACTAGACCAGCATATAATCCTGTCAAAACACTATTACTAAATATTATTATTAGTAATGATATTACTGATATTATTGTAGATAGTAAGCTTGCTTTATTTTTATCTTTGATAACATTTTTACATGTTAAATATGTCATATAAAATACTACAGTGAAAGTTAAAATAAGTGTAAACTCTTTATCCATAACATATTTATCAATTATATTAGTAATTGGAAAAATAAGTGCATATCCTGTTATAACATAAGATATTTTATCTTTTCTAGTAAATATCATTATACTAATAAATGATAGTAATGAAATTAGTGAAAGATATGCTTCACTGTATGAGAAGAAACTTCTACTAAATGTTAGATAAATAACTGAAAGCATAAATAATAATAACGGAGTTTTAACTTGTTTTAAAATTGATGCCTTTGATATTGAAGCATATATATAAGTAGCTACTGACATAAGTACTATAATCATTTCAGAAATAAGTTCTTTATCAGTATAGTTTGTAAAAGCGGCTAAGAAAAGAGCAATTAAAGTAATTATTATGTTTACTTCATTTATAGCTGTTTTTTTAGAAAAATATGCCATTAATCCATATATAAAAGTTGCTAGAACAAGTATTTGAACCGAAGTAAAATTTAATATACATAGACCTAAAGCTAAAATAATTGGTCCCACTTTAATAGGAGTTAAATAGTATTCATATTTTAATTTATCTTCACTTTTCATAAGCATTAAATATATCATTGATGTCATAAATATCATTATAGCACATCCAATTATGGTATATGTATCTCCATATGTTATGTATGAAAATGAAAGACTAGGCATATAAGATATTTCAATATTTGTTAAAAAAGCTATAAGCATTAATATATTCGCTAATATTATATATGTTTTTGCAAATTCTTTATATTTTAGTAGGAACTTTGTATACATAAGAATGCTATATAATACAGAAATTGCAGCAATTATAGTTATAACTATAAAATAACATGAATAGTTAAGAGAATAACTTCCTAAGAAGATTATCATGTTTACTGCTAAACCATTTAAGAATGATAGTTTACTATCCTTTTCTTTAGTAGTTATAAATAATATTGATGAAATTAATACTACACTATTTAGTATAATAGCAAGATTACTTATTTGTGCAAAACTACCTATCGTAAATAATCCTAACATATATGATGCAAATAAAGTGAAATTCTTAATACCAATAATTCTCTTTATTTTATCTTTTGGAACTATATTTAAAATTAGTAAGATTAAATTGATTATTAACAAATTAAATCCTAATTCAAGTTTAAAATAATTAAATAAGTAGATTATTGCTACTATTAGTGTTAAATATGTTGGTGTAATTAAATTAACATTATTATATTTCTTATATGATATATATAATAAGAAAGATATTAATAAAGCATTTGAAGAGCAATATAAACTTGATCCTAAGCCTTGAGTAGAAAGATACTGTCCAAATATACCAAAATAGCCTATTGAATAATAAGAACACCAAACAAAACAGATACCAAGTAAATAATAAACAATAGAAGATCTTTTTAGATCAAAAGTTTTTTCACATAAATAAGATAGCCCAAAAAATAATCCAGCTCCAACAACAAGTGAAAGTGTCTTTATTATATCTGGGATACCATTCCAAGAAGTGCTAGCAAAAATAAAACCAGCTAATACTACCATAAATACACCAAGTTTTAATAAAATATCTAATTTCCTTTTCTCTGGATCTAGTTTTTCTCTATTTATCGCATTCATAGGTGAACCACGACGATAATCATTACCACTTAATAAGTTAATTTTATCAACTGCAAGAAGTAATACTACTGCAGAAATTGGATTAGCAAATAGTAATAGTATACCTATAATTAATATTATAGATTTGTCTCTTTTGATTTCAAAATCTGACTTATTAGCTAGATTATATAAATACATCCCTGTAATTAATAATATTATACTTCTAATAATTCCAAAACTTCTAAAGTTATATAAGACACTTAAAGCTATAAAAATAAAATTTAATACTCCACAAAACCTGAATTTTTCACGCATACAAAAACCTACCTTCTTTATAATAATTATATCACTATATAAAAAAAAATATAAGATATTATCTTATATTTCTGTTTCTTCAAATTGAGAGTTATATAAATTTGCGTAAAATCCACCTTTTTCAAGTAAATCATTATGTGTTCCAGTTTCTACTATATCACCTTTATCCATTACTAATATTAAATCAGCATTTTTTATTGTTGATAAACGATGAGCTATAACGAAACTAGTTCTACCTTCCATAAGTTTATCCATAGCTTTTTGAATTAGGATTTCAGTTCTAGTATCTACGCTACTTGTTGCTTCATCTAAAATAAGTATTTTAGGATCGGCTAGTATAACTCTTGCTATTGTAAGAAGTTGTTTTTGTCCTTGTGATATATTATCACTTTCTTCATTTAAAACCATGTCATATGTATCAGGAAGAGTTTTAATAAAGTGATGAACACTAGCAGCACGGCAAGCATCTTTTACTTCTTCGATACTAGCATCAAGTTTACCATATCTAATATTATCAGCTATAGTACCACTATAAAGCCATGTATCTTGTAATACCATACCAAACTGGCTTCTTAGTTCTCCACGCTTATAGTCTCTTATATCATGTCCATCTACTATAATTTTACCACTATTTATATCGTAAAATCTCATAAGTAATTTTACCATAGTCGTTTTTCCTGCCCCAGTAGGACCTACTATTGCAATCTTTTGACCAGATTTTATTTTAGCACTAAAATTATTAATAATTGGTTGGTTTTCATTATAACCAAAACCAACATGTTCAAATTCTATATTACCTTTAACATTTTCAGTAGATACAGCATCTTTAATATCTTTTACTTCTTCAGGTTCATTTAAGAACTCAAATACTCTTTCAGCAGCTGCTACAGTAGACTGTATCATACTTGATATTTGAGCAAGTTGTGCAATTGGTTGATTAAAGTTTCTAACATACTGTGTAAAAGAAACAATATTACCTACAGTAATCTTATTTTTTACTGCTAAGTAACCACCTAATATAGAAACCATTACATAACTAATATTACCTACAAAACTCATAAGCGGCCACATAATACCTGATAAGAATTGACTTTTCCATGCTGAACTAAATAACTTAGTATTACATTCATCAAATTTATCTAAAGCTTTTTCTTCACCATTAAAAGCTTTTACAACATCATGTCCTCCGTATACTTCTTCAACAATACCGTTTACTTCACCTAAGAATTCTTGTTGTTCTTTAAAGTATTTTTGAGATTTTGATACAATAAATATTACACCACCTAGAGAAATTGGTAAGATAAGTAAAGTAGCTATTGTCATAGAACCACTTATCTTTATCATCATTACAAGTACACCTATAATAGTTGCTACACTTGTAATAATTTGACTCAAACTTTGGGATAAATTTTGTGATAATGTATCTACATCGTTAGTTATTCTTGATAAGATTTCACCATGTGTTTTCTTATCAAAATACTTCATTGGTAATTTATTTATTTTTTCACTTAAATCTTTTCTTAATTCATATGATACTTTACAAGAAATTGAATTCATTATATATCCTTGAATATAAGAAAAGAATGCACTTAGAACATATAATCCAAATAATAACAATAAAGTTTTATTAATTACATTAAAATTCATTTCTCCTGTACCACTTATTTTAGCAACTAAACCAGTGTATATTTCAGTTACTACATCACCTAAAATATCTGGTCCAACTATTGAAAAAATAGTACTTAATATAGAGAATACTATTACTATAAATATACTTGCTTTATACTTCTTCATATATTTAACAAGTTTACTAAAGGATTCTTTAAAGTTTTTTGGTTTTTCAACAACACCATGCATACCACCCATTGGGCCTCCACCCATTGGACCGCCTTTTGATCTATTTTTTTCATTAGACATTAGATAATTCCTCCTCACTAAGTTGTGATAGAGCTATCTCTCTATATACATCACAAGTTTCCATTAATTTTTTATGATTTCCAATACCAACTACTTTACCTTCATCAAGGACAACTATTTGATCAGCATTTAAAATAGTACTAATTCTTTGAGCTACTATAAATACTGTTTTATCCTTAGTAACTTTTGCCAACTCACTACGTACTTTTGCATCTGTCTTTAAGTCAAGAGCAGAAAAACTATCATCAAATATATATATATCTGGATTAATTGCAATAGCTCTTGCTATAGATAATCTTTGTCTTTGACCACCTGATACATTTGTACCACCTTGTGAAATAGATGCTTCATAGCCACCATCTAGATTTTCAATAAAGCTATTTGCTTGAGCTATTGTAGCTGCTTCTTTCATTTTTTTGTCAGTAATTTTAGAATCTCCATATTTTATATTACTTTCAACATCACCACTAAATAGCATACCCTTTTGTGGTACATAGCCTATTTTTGATCTTAGTGATTTTGTTGAGACATCTTTTATGTTCACACCATCAATTAAAATTGATCCCTCAGTAACATCATAAAATCTAGGTATTAAATTAATTAGTGTTGATTTTCCACTACCAGTAGAACCAATAAATGCTGTTGTTGTTCCTGGCTTAGAAATAAAGTCAATATCTGTAATTACATCTTCATTAGCATCTGGATATCTAAAGCTAACTTTTCTAAATTCAACTAATCCTTTTTTAGAACTATCAAATTTCTTTAAACTTTCATTATCCTTAATTGATGACTCTGAATTAATTATTTCAACTATTCTATTAGCTGATACACTTGCTCTTGGAAGCATAATACTCATCATACCAATAAATAAGAATGCCATTATTATTTGCATACTATATTGTATATAAGCCATCATATCTCCAACTTGCATTACTCCATCATTTATACCGTATGCGCCTTTCCAAACGATAGCAACACATACTACATTCATAAGAAGTATCATAATTGGCATCATAAGTGCCATAGTTCTATTAACAAATAAGTTAACCTTATTTAAAGAAGAATTGGCATCATCAAATCTTTTTTCTTCATGTTTTTCATTATGAAAAGCACGTATAACTGGAATACCAGTTAATATTTCTCTAGTTACTAAATTTAACTTATCAATTAGTATTTGTATTTTTTTAAACTTAGGCATTACTATAGTAAATAATCCAGTAATTATAATTAATAAAGCAGCTACAGCAGCAGCGATAATCCATCCCATTGAGCCCGAAGTATTAGTAGTTTTAATAATACCACCTACTGCAATAATTGGTGCATAGAATACTACTCTCATAAGCATAACTATTATTTGTTGTACTTGCTGTATATCATTAGTAGTTCTAGTTATAAGTGAAGCAGTGCCATAGTTCTTCATTTCTGTCTTAGAAAAACCTACTACCTTAGAGAATACTTTATTTCTTAAAGTCATAGCAAGTCTTGCTGCTAAGCGTGAACCTAATAAACCAATTATTATAGCAATAAGCATAATTAGTAATGCTATGCCTAACATTTTAGCACCACTAATTAATATATAATTAGTTTGTAATTTACCTGTATCAATACCAATATGTTTATACTCATCTTTTATAGACATAATGGCTGTACTAGTAATAATTGTCTCTGGCATTTTCTCTAAAGACTTATTTACATTTTCAAGCATTGAATCAATTTGCTCAGCAGTCATGTATTTCAAAGCTGTATAGAAATCTCCATTTGCTGGAATATCAAATCCATATTCAGCTGCTTTTCCAGAAGAAATCATATAATCAATCATCAGTGGTAATGATAAAATATCACTTATCTTTGTTTTGACATCTTCATCTTTAGTATTTAATTTATATAAATTTTCTGTTTCTAATAAAGGATATTTATCCTCATAATCATCATAATCTTCAGTAGTTAATTTATCATAATAACTATTTATATATTCTTTTTCATCATCTGACAAAAACAATGATATATTATCATATTTACTTGCAGAAAGTACTGTAGCTGCAGCATTTTCAATACCATTTTGCTGAATACCAACATTAACTATTTTAGAAGTATAATCTGGTAATGCAAGATCACAAAATGCTTGTGTTACTAGTAAAAGAATTATAAAAATAATTGAAATTATTGAAGACTTTAAATATTTAAATAATTTTAACATATTTTCTCACTTTCTATACCTTTTCTTATTATATTAATTTGTCTAATATAATGTTCTTTTATTCTATTTTTTTGCTCAGGATGTCTGAATGTATGCGCGACATTATGGAAAAATAATGGCATTAGTATACTAATTAGTACATATATATCATCTTCATTTATATTTAGTGTGTCTTTATTAATATTTTCAATAATTAGCTCATCATTTTTTTTCTTACAATCTTTTCTTGGTAAAGAATGCTCTAACCTTTTAGAATTCATGTTTAAAAAGAAATTATTCATTAAGAGGCTAATTTCAGAATCACTTATATCTGTAACAATATCATAAATTTTTATATATGAATCAAAAATATTTCCATTACTTTCTTTTAAAATATCAACAAATTTTTTAATTAAATTATCTTTATAAAAGGCAAATATATAATTATATATATCTTCCTTATTTTCAAAATATAGATAGAAACTACCTCGTGGCATATTTATATCTTTGATGATCTGGTTAATTGAAGCATCTTCAAAAAGATTCTTTGAAAACTCTTTTTTCGCAGCTTCTATTAATTTTATTTTTTTATCTTCTGATAATTTAAAAAATGCATTTGTTGGCATAGCACCATCTCCTCAATAGCAACCATTTCATTATAACATTGACAACATGTCAGGTCAATATAAAAATTTATAAATAATACATTATCAAAATGAATAGCAATTAATTAAGTAAGCTTTGATTAAATATTTCTTTTTTATAAAACTTTATCAGTGAAACATGTATTTATATTATATCTCAAATAAATATAATATTTCGGGTTAATTTTTAAGTGTACAGTCAAAACATATTATATTTAAAAAATATGTCTAAAACGTACTAAAACGCACAATTTATGTAAATTTTTTTCCTTATTTTACACAAAATTTTACGCTGTATTTACACATTTACAAGAAAAAATAATTGTAAATACCAAGAAGAAAAGATATAATTATATTATAAAAGAAAGGGGCCTGCAATTATGAACATAGTTAAAAAATTAAGATTTGTTATTGTTTTAATTTCATTTTCTATATGTCTTTGTTTCATGAGTACTACTTATTCAAAGTATGTAGCAGGTACAACAAGTGATATAGAAGTACTATTTGCTAAGTGGCAGATACTTGTTAACGATGTAGATATAACTAGTAACACTAGCTCAACTGTTTCTTTTATTCCAACTATTGAGGCAAACGAGTATGTAGCTTCAAATAAGCTTGCTCCAACTTCAAAAGGTTACTTTGATATTAATATTGATCCAACAAATGTTGATGTATCATTTAAATATACAATAAATTTAAATGTTCTAAATGAAAATATTCCAGATTTAATGATTACAAAATATGCTATACTACCTGAAAATTTTATTGAAGGTGATCCTCTTGATTTAATCACCCTTAATGGTTCAACAATAACAAATACTTTTAACTATGATAAAGGAATTGAAAATTTTAGTTTTAAAGCATTTACTATTAGAGTTTTCTTTGAATGGTATGAAGGTACTGAAGAAAGTATGAATAATGAACAAGATACTAATATCGGTGAAACTGCTGTTACTGAGGACACAAAGTTCCAAATGAGTGCAAACATTGCATTTGAGCAAATATTTAACTAAGAATAACATGTACATGATACATTTCCTAAAAAGAGAACTTAAGTTCTCTTTTTATGTGCATGAAAAAAGACATTAATTAATGTCTTTAGTTTATTCTAAATTAACTTTTGAAGCAATAATAACTGGAACTACATTACATACAGTTTCTTTTGCTTCTCCATAAACTTTAGATATAATATCATCAATTTTTTTTGCTGCATAACCTGAAGAAACATTATACTCAGAATTTGTCCAATAACAATTAGCAGTTGATAAGTAACTAAATTTATCATTATGATAACCATAGTATCCATTATAAGTTGCTGTCTTAGTAAGTTCTGATGTCATTCGATTAGCATATTTCAAATTACCTGCTACGACATTGGAGATGCCGCTTCTTACTAAATTGGTATCCATAATATCTGTCGATATAACTCCCATAATATCACCTGCAGTTAATTCCCTTGTTGGTACCGTCCAACCATTAGTAACACTTGCTAATAACGAAGAATAGTCATTAAATGATCCTGTAGCATATGTATTTTTAGGATTAGGTAATAGAGTTACTGTATCGTCACCTAATGTATTATTTTTATCTAATACATAAGTTGCTATACAATTATCACCTATTTCTGAACATTTTTTATTATTAACTACATCATATAAAACTGTATCTCCTAAATTATAACGCGTATCACTTGAACTGTATCCACCAGCGTATTGTTCTGCCATGATTTTTATTACAATTTGAATTGATGACTTAATTTGATAGTTAGGGTCATTTTGCTTAAGTTCTAACTCACTTTTGTCAAACTGATATGCTTTAGTTCCCCATAAACTATCAAAAGCATCATCACCTGAATCAAGTGGCCAAGATATTGAAACTTCAAAATAACTCTCTCCACCTTTAGATAATATATAGTTCTTACTTAAATTCATATTAATGTGAAATGGATAATTATGCGATAAAACATCACCAATATAATCTGAATCAATAGTGCCTTCATTTACCACAAAATTATTTTCTGCATCACCAAGTAATCTTGCTGACTCGATTGAGTAATTAAGTTCAGCATCAGAATCGCCCAAATTCTTGATATTAATCATTTCGTGAGATGTTTCCATACCTGGATATATATCTGAAAGTGATATAACAACCTCATTTGAAACAGGTTGACCATCTTTATTTAATTCAATATACCATGCTTTAACACCTATTTCTGCAGACACATCAGCTAAACCACTATATGCAAACCAGGCAAGTGTTACAGATATAAATGAAACTACAATAAAAACTAAAGACATTAAGTTTAGTTTTAAATAAAGTTTGTGCTTTTCTTCCATTTATATCACCTCAACTAATTTAATATTTTAACTTTTTGAATTTGATCTTCTTTTTTCTTCTTTTGCTAGTAAAACAGAGATAAATTCATTACCAATAACAAATATTAACGGTAGGATTATAAATAAATAAAATCCTATCTTTGTACCAACAATTTTATATATTAATGAAAGCGTTACAACTCTGTATTTTACAACTCCATATAACTGGCTTTCATAAACTATAGGATCTTCAACTATATTAGTTAATCCTTTAGAATGGAAAATATAATCTCCATTTTCATCCTTATTAATCTCTACAACTTCATGTGTAATAATCTTGTCTTTAAAACTTCCACTCTTGCCTAAATAACTAATAGTATCCCCAACTTTAATCTCAGATGGTTCAACTTCCTTTGAAACTAGAACGTCTCCTATTTTGTATCTAGGTTCCATACTTCCTGAAATTACTGTAAACATTCTATAATTGAAGAATGATAACTTATTATCACTAAAACGTTGTAAAAATACAACAAGTATAAATGCGATTACTAAAAATATTACAATTGCATTTAATATTTTACTAATAATATTTATTATCTTATTTTCTTTTAATTGCTTAATTAAATTCATTTTTTTTACCTACAAATAATCTTGTGTCCTTTCTAAATATTCATCTATCGCGCTTTTAAATTTATCTTTAATATCTGCGCTACCTACTAAGACCTTATTTTTTTCGTCTTTTATTTCAGCTGTAACCATGCTAAGTATTTGTTCCTCTGTAATTTTAATTCCACTGTTTAACATAAGCATGACTACTCTTTGCAATTGCTGCTTTATCATAATAGCAGCATATTTTTTCAATTGTTCTTTTTCTTTTCTTTTAGATGCATAAATAGAATCCAGAACAAAATAATCCATCAAAAATGAATCATCCAAAATACCTTTTAATACATCATTACCTGTACTATCTGAACTATCGCTAGAATCAGATAAATTCTCATCATAAGTCTGTAAAAATGTCCATAATTTTGTTGCTACTTGAAAATTAGGATTCTTTAAAATTAGGTTTGTCTTTTTAATTGGTGGAATTACAAATGGGACATGAAGTTTATTTAAAGCTTTTATCATTTCACTTCGTTGCCACCCAGTAAGATAATCCTTAACTCTTTTAAGTCTTTCCTTAATTTTTTGTATTTCTTTTTTAAACTCTGATATATTTTGACCTTCAGGTAATTCTTCTAGTGAAACTTTAAATTCAATACTTACTTTTTCTCTAGAAGTTTTTGTTGAACCTGCATATTCTAAAGTTTTGGTGCTTTTTGCTTCAATGTCATCAAGCATAGCCTGTTTTTTTAAAACAAAGCGGTTCATAGTATCTATTAATGTATAAAGAAACCTATTCTCATAAGTATTATAGGTTTCTTCAGGAAATGTTATAAATAGTTTAGATGGTTCAACATCTTCAGTCTGTTCATTAATTTTATCAATAAAATGTGTATGTCTAGTTAAGTGTTTTACACTATCTACACTAGTTTTTTTTGCTTTTTCTATTTTTACTATAGCAGACTCAGTATATAGTGCCACTTTAGCTCTAACAACAATATTTTCAAGATATGGACAAGCATATTCAAGTTCTTCTAGCCAATTTAAAGACATTAGTTCACTTTCAAAATCTGATTTGAAATACATTTCTGATTTCAGATTTTTTTTAAATTGTTCACTTTTTTTATTTAACTCTGCATCTACTTTAATTCTTGATTGCCTTGCCATATACATTCACCACTCTCTAAAATGACTTCTTAAGTCTTTCTAAATATTGAATACATTCAGACATTGATTCATCTCCAAATGTCTTATGCAAATACTTTATAAAAGGATCAATTTCATCACGTATTAATGAAATATTTAACTGATCAAATTTACGAAATATCTTCTTTGAAATAAAATAATCAATACCATCAACTTCTTTACCACCACATGAAACATAAACTGGTACAAAGGCATTTAATTGTTTCATAATACGATTACCGAACGCTACGCGGAAATGATTGATAACATAAAGTTCCATATCTTGTATTTTTTCAATTGATTTTGCGCTAACTGGTTTGTCTTCTTGAGCCTTTTTAAATAGTGATTCAAGATAACTTGAATTGATACTCATAGCTTCTTGTTCTCTACTCTTAAATGGATCACAACGAGTATTGATATCAATTGGCATTGCACGGTCATAAACTTTATCTGTAACCATAAAAGTTGAATCATCATTATTGATTGTTCCAATATACCACAAATTGCCAGGTAATTTAAGTTTACCATCTACAATTCTTTCAGGATCATCTGCCCAACCACTTGATACAACAGGAATAATCCACTCTTCTCTAGAAGGCATTTCAAGAATTGAAAGCATCTCAGCGAAATAATATTCAACACGCGCGATATTCATTTCATCTAGAATAATTGTATGAATATCATCATCTAGACTAGCAACATAAAGTTCTACCAAAACTTTTGTTTCATTAAACTTTTTAGTGAACTCATTGAAGTACCCTATTAATTCTGTTTTATCTCTCCAAGAAGGTTCTACTGAAGCAACGCAAGAATCTTTATTTATAAATTTTCCCCATGCATATGCAAGTGAAGTCTTACCTGTTCCAGAAATACCTTGTAAAATTATTAACTTACCAGAAGCTAATCCAGCAATAAATGCTCTTAAAAGTCCTGGTTCATAGTATAAGTGCAATTGTGTTGCCGAAAAGCAACGAAAGTTATCAACTAATTCTTCCAGAGTAAGATTGTTATTGTAATTTTTAGGTTTAAATCCTTTGAATCTCCTATCAATACTACATAACATAGGGAATCTAGAATTAATACCTGCTAATTCATCTGCATCTAAATCTTCTTCCTCTGATAAGTTATCGCTCTCTTCTTTTTCTTTATCATCTGGTTTTAATCCTAGTTGCGAAACTTTCATAGCCATAATTTCATCTTTTTCTTTCATAAGTTTCGCAACTTGATCATTTAAATCTGATATTTCATTTAATAAATCTTCTTGATTCATTCTCTTTTTACCTAGTTTAAAGAAACGCATTAATCGTGTAACTATTAAAAAGATTACTAAACCTACAATTATAACAAGGACTGCAACTAATATCCATAACAATATCCATTCGCCCTCTTGAAAACTTCCCTTATAACTATTTACTATCTTTAAGTATGATTTAATACTAAACATTTGGGCTAATCCTTCACCTATAGCCTTTATAATGAATAATAAACCATCGAAAAATATTGAAATAAATTCATAGAAAAATCTTAAAAACGTATTCATACTTCCTCACTCCCAAAATCCCCAACTTTATTAGATATATCTTCATAAATTACTTTTTCTTTAAGATCATCTGGTATTAGTGAAACAATTTCCGCCAAATTCTCTAATTTTTTATTAACAAAGATATAATCTGCTATATATATATTGCCACGGTCTTTTTCTTTAATATTGCTGTCTTTACTAAAAACTAAAGCAAACTTATATCCACTTTTTTTGATTTTTTTAATAAAAACCTTATGTTTCAATAGTTCTTGAAATGTTACTAAGATAGCTGTATTCTCTTTAGAATATTTATCTTCAATCATCTTTAGTAGTTTTTCAAATTTCTTTTCTTTATCATACAAAGTCTCTGGAATATGGAAAACATACTTTTTACCAAAATCAAATGTTGTCATATCATTAATTAGTTGAATTAATAATAAAGTCACTAATACAGATATTTTATCCTCAGCCACAATTCCTTGTTCATATGTTTTATCTATAACATATGAACTATATACTTTACTAAAAGAAATATTATGTTCTAATTTCAATCCATATATTTTATTTTTAGTTGCTATTTTTTCAATATTTAGATTAAATAAATTTGTCTCTAATTTTTCAATAAAACTTTTTAATAATTCAGCATATTTTTTTTGTATAATAATTATTTGTTTAATTAATGTATCAATCTTGTATTCATCTAATTCCTTTGAATATCTAGTCAATAGTTTTTTATAAAAATCACGTCTTGGACCTATTTCTTCAATTGAATCTTTGGCCTTTTCAATATTAGCTATCAACATAAATACTTGTGCGTATTCATTAACTATTGCTTCATACTTGCGATTAGAACCAGTATATTTCTTAACCAAACCAGTTGATACATTGTTAATTGTCTTTTCCAGTCTTAACATTAGACTTTTCTTACTTGTTTCACTACTATCTTCTTCATAGTAATTATAATACTTAGCATCAATATAATTAATTGTGAAAGTATTCTTAATGTTATTTCTAATTCCTGTTTCACTAACTTTTACTTTATCACTATTTATTAAAACCTTTACTAAACGATTAATCTCTTCTTTTTTTATTAACATAGCAGTATCAATTATATTTTGATTTCCTTTTCTGTCTTTCAAAAAGTTTAGATTTATTTTAGTTAAGCTTGAATCTTCTAAAATAATTTCATCGTCTTCTTCTACATCTTTATTAATAACAGGAGTATTAGTTGAATCTGATTGTTTACTATTTTTCATATTATTTGCTATTTCTAATAGTGCAGAGCTATCTAATTCAGATATATCTACAGAAATATTTCTATATAATAAAGTTTTATCTAAATTATCCTCATCTTCAACTATATTAGTTTTTTCAATTAATTCCTCTTTTTCAACTTTATATTTTTCATCAACTTCATCATTTACTGAAATTACTCTAAAGAATGAGGTTTTACCAAGTTCATTTTCTAAATCAGCTTCAGATATTTCATCATTTTTTTGACTCGAAATTTCTTTAACCTTTTCTTCTTTTATTTCAACCGGTATATCTTCTAACCTATTTGAAACATTAGGAACTTCAACAATTTTTCTCTCAACTTTTACTTGTTTAGTTTGTTCTTTTGAAGCTTCTATTTTTTTTCTAGGATAAACAGACTTAATAAATTTTAAAACAACTGGTATTATTCTCTTTTCAAGTACTTCTGAAATTTCATTAACTAGCATTGTTTTAGGTTTGTTACTATTTTTCTTATCGTCTTCTTTATTTTTCTTAACAACTATACTAAATAAAACTAATGTAATTATTAGAGTTATTAATACTGCTGGGTTAAATATTGTCTTTCTTAAAATTCCAAAACCAGCTAATTTTGCAACTTTCTTTCCTACTATTTGACTTTGATCTATTGGATCATCTTTTGTATTATTAGCATCACCTTTTGTTACATAAGTTCCATTATAAACCTCTATAATACGGTGTGTTACATACTCTCCATCAATTTCATATGTTACAATATCATTTAATTTAACGTCTTGTGTTATTTTGGTAATAATCCAATCACCAGCACTTATTTCTTTTTCCATACTGCCTGTTTGAACTTCAAATATTGAATATCCAAAAAAGTCAGTATAATTTTTATTCATTATTTTAGTTTGTATGCCTGTATATATTGTTACTAATAAAATAATTCCAAATATACCTATTAATATATTCAATAAAAAATTTATTATTTTTTCAATTATATTTATTTTTTTGGAATCGATATTTACCACAACTAAACGCCCACTTTCCTATTTTCATTGTCTATATAATTTTACCATAAATCGACATTCTTTACAACAATATCAAAATTATTTTAACAAAAAAATACATGATTAAGTTCATGTATTTTTTATATTATATTTTACTATACTGATTGTTCTTCTTTACCATATTTTAGTTCTATAATTAATGCATAGAATTCATATATAAATATTAAGAAACTTGGTACAAGAACAATAAATAAAAATCCCCATTTTGATTCAATTATTGATAAAAAACCACCAATTTTTTCATATACTTTGCTAGATTTACCTATAACAAAATCCATTGAATAAGCTGCTCCGTTTTCAAAAGAAATCGCGTCATCATCAGGATGTGTCTGACCGACTTTTCCTAAATCAATACTAACTGAACCATCAGAAGCAATTTTATATGCAAATATTTCATCACCTACTGCAATTTTGTCTATCTTTTTAGCTTCTACAAAAACTAAATCACCTTTTTTATAATTTTCAGAAGATAAGTCTCCTTTTATTAAGATTAAAGATGTGTCCCCAAATTGCGTAACACCATATTTATTAAAATTTAATAATAGTAATGTAACTGCTATTACAAATGCAAAAAATATGACTCCAAGTATTCCTACTAATATTTTCTTTATAGCTTGTATTACCTTCATTTTATCACCTACTACAATAATAACATAATTCGACATAGTTATCAATATTTATGCCTAATTATTTTTAATTAACACCCACTTGTTTCTTCAACAGAAAATTCTTCAACATTATAATTTTGACTAAAAATTTTCTTGTAAAACATAAGGCTCTTACTGTCCTTTCCATTTATACTAAATTTAATTTCGTTAATATATCCATTCGAATCACTCATATAAGAACTAAAGCTATTAATATCTTCATTTATGGATAATTTATTAGAATCCCAAGTAATTTTAATACATTTTTCACTTTGAAAAGAATTAGATACAACTAATCTGTCATAATTAGTGTAATTCTTATAATTCAAAGATATTTTCTCAGTTGTTATATCACTTTTATGAAGTATAAAATTACCACTTAATGTTTTACGATATGGTGAATTACTTGTAAGAGTTATATTGACAACTAAATCAGTTAAGGTATACTCAGGATCAGTTGCAACAATGTCAAAATATAACTTATTCTCTACTGTTTCATTTTTCCACTTATACCCTTCTAATTCACATGTTTCCTTATTATAACTACTTACATCAATTCCATCAGTACTATTATTTTCACAATTTTGGATACTAGTAAGTACCCCGTCTTGTACATTTGAGTCACTACCATTTAAATTGCATTTTGCTTTAGTAGCAGCTTCACCTTCGATAGTACACGTTGCAGTATAATTAATATCATAGCCTGTTGCGACACTACTATTCAGACTATTTTTAATATTAAAAAATACACTATCACCATTCCAAAGATTATTAACATTTTTTAAAGTAGTATCACCTAAGTTTTCACTGCTCAGATAAAAACCGTTTGATTCTAAATAATAATTCCATATTGAATTTGATACATATTTTCCATAAGTAAAACTAAGTATACCTATAAAGAAGCTTATTATAAGTATCATTATTTTAAATTTATGTTTTTTTATTAATTCCATATTTCATCATCCTAATCTTTTGTTTTTTGCCAGCTATTAATTTCTATATTAATAAAATCAACTAAATCTGCATTTATCTGATCATTATACTCTGATGGAAAACTAACTTTAAGTTTATATTGTTTTGCTTGTGCTGTTTCAAATCCTAGTTCCTGTACTGGAGAATTACAAACTAATTCGTTTTCTGCATTACGTGAATAATTCTCATCACATGTAAGAACCAATTGCTCTTCTTCAGCATTTAAACTATATAAACTAATAATAAGAGGAACTAGATGATATGTCTTAATTATTATTTTATATTCAACTGCTACATTACTTATTTTATCTAAATCATTATTAGTTATGGAAAAATCATATTCTTTAGTTTCACCTGGCTTTAAATCAATTATTGATAATTCAAGCTCATCTAAACTTTTTGTATTAAATACAAATTTTGCAATTCCTCTATCTATATTTTCCATTGTAACATTGGAATTGAAAAATGAATATGTTATTCCACAACCAAATAATATCATTGCAAGCAATAAAACAATTGTTAAAAGTTTATATTTTAGCACCATATTTCACCTACTTAACAATAAAATATTTATCTATTGTTCCAATCTTCTTATTTCCATCATATAATTCAAATACGTACTTATACCCAGTATTTTCAAAATTACTAGTTATAAGCGTTATGATAAATTGATTATATTGATTTGGATCTGTTGATAAATAATAAACATTATCACTTGCGCTTACTAGCGTATTTGTAACATAACTAGCTAAATTTACAATTGAATAGTTTTGATTATACGCTGTTAATAGATCCTTTTTATATAATGAAACTCTTATATTAGGATCAGATAATAGACCGTTTTGTTCAATATTTAATTCTACATCTACAGTAGTATTTGTTTTACTAATAATTCGGTCTTCACTATTCATGTTTACATCAAAACCATATTCAATATTATTTAAATTAGTATTTGTTACAGTAACAGGAATAATGATTTCATTAGTATTTATTTCATTTGAATAATAGCCATCAAATGCTACATAGTTAGTAATTTTCAAATAATATGTGCCGTAAGCTAAATTACTATTATTATCATAAGTAGTAACCTTTAGTTCTTTAGTGTAATCTTGTAATGCACTACCTAAATTAATTCTAATGATATTATCTTTACCTGGATAATAAACGTTTTCTCCAATTTTAAATACCATATTTTTAAGGTACTCGCTACCAAGAGAAGTACCATTTGAATCAACTAATTTAATAGATAATCCTGTTTCCTTATCTTCATACTTAGTATCAATTATTTTATGAGTATCTAAATATTTATAAACTATATTACTGTTTAATGGAATAGTTGTTACAGAATCACTATTAAGAACTATTGGGTTTCCCGTGTATGATGTCGATATATTCAAATAAGCACTTGATGATTGATCATCAATAACTGAATATATATTAAACTTACTAATGGTATTATTTAAAGTTGGTCTAACAGTATTACCACTTTGATTATTTAACTGTATCTGCATACTAACATCACTATAATTAACATTTATTTCAGTATTTGATAGGTCTAAAATAATACTAAAGTTTTCATTAACCTCACTATTATTGGTATAAGTACTCTCACCAAAATATTTAATGGTAGAGCCTGTACCTACTTCTTTAAATAAAGTGAATGGATAAGTGGCCTTTTTAATACAATTAGTATCTTCTACTGGACAGCTTTCTTCATACCCATAATTATCTTCACTTGTGTTGACAACATATTCATAAACATTATTTGTTATGTAATCAATTAAGGTTATCTTTGATCCTAATGGTAAAAGAATATTGGAAACTAAATTATGAGTATGATTACTATAATCTAATTCAGTCGTACTTGTATAAGTGAAATTCATCATAATTGATGATTTATCTGTTATATTATTACCATCTTCTATATAACTAGAGCTATTTCGACCTATTGTAAAACTATTTTGTGAATAACCATCAAATATTAAATAATCAGTACTTAAGTAGCTAGCGTAATTAAAATTATCCATTATTTTAATATAAATAATATGAATACCGTTTGTATTAATTAATATATTTTCTTCTGCAGAATAACTTGTCCATTTATCATCAGATAAATTATTTAAATCATTAGTACTTAACAATGTATCAGTAATATAATATCCTATACTTGAAATACCTGATATAGTATCACTTTCTGTGACTGTAATTTCTTTTGGCCCATCAATATAAATTTTCTCTGGGTTACTTTGAAGTTCAGTCCACTGTCTTGTTTCCATATTTATAGTTGCACTTGCTCCAGGTAAATCAAGAATTAATAAATCACTATTTATATAAAATATATTGTCATTATAATCTATTACTTTAGCATATATAATATAAAATCCCTCGTCAGATATTTGTACAATGTTTGAATATATATTCCATGTACCAATATTTTTTATCTCATTTAAAGTAAGTGGAGTTACAGAATTACTTATATAATAATATATTTCTTTTATAGGTCTTAGTTCATCCGTTTCTTCTATACTAAAAGTAATATTAGAACTTAACTTAACTTCACTAATTTCAGGACTAAAATTATCCCAAGAATATATATTTGCATGCAAATTTGCGATTGGATTATTAATATCATCAATAAATAAAATTGGTAATGATTCATCATTATAAACCCATACATCTTCATTATTTATTAGTAAATTATTAAAATCAGTAAATTCATCATAAAATAAATTATTAACCATATTTGTTTTTATTTGTAAATCGGAAACTGTTACAGTATTAAATTGTCCTAATACTATGCCATTATCTTCTTCTATAGCAGAAACTAGGCTAACGTAATAAGAATTATTTATGTTAACACTAGTATTATTAATAGTTCCTATAGTATAAATATCACTTGTATCAAAAGTTTTATCTATCAATATAGGACTTGTATTATTAGTTATGGTACCTACTAAACCGCCAATTTTTGTTCCTGTAATTATGCCGTTATTATAGTCTTTTGAGAGAGTAGCACTTGTTGTATTTTTTTCAATTGTTCCTACTAAGCCACCGCCTATAATATTACTACTTACATTTCCTGTGTTATATGACTGATTAATATGAGCTGTGTTAACCATAGTTCCAATTAAACCACCTGCTACACTATAGCCATATATATAGCCTTTATTAACAGTATTTTCAAATGTTGTATTATTTGCTATAGCAGTTATTCCACCAGATACACCGTAATTATAGTTTACATTATAACTAATATTTGAAAGAGTTAATGAAGCACCATCTAATGACCTAGTAATTACTGACAAATTATTTAACACAGTAGTTCCAAGATTAATTTCAAACGAACCATTTGAAAGAGTTACTCCATTAATACTTATAGATGTTTCATTTTCAGTCGCACCACTAATTGTATAGTTACCAGTAATAGATGTATTTAATATTTCTCCACCTTCATATGGAATATAATTTGACAAATCTAAATTCGTAATCGTTTCTAATGAACTCATATTAATTTCTACATCCTCTAAATTAGATGTTGATAATTTAGATAAATCACTATTTTTACCTATTACATATCCATTAAATAAGGCGTTTTTTATAGTAGCATTTGTTGAAGTACTTGTGATACCTGCGGTAACCTTGCCACCATATATTAATGAATTTTCTACATATAAATCCGTAATACTTCCCTGCATATTAGTAAACAAAGCAAGTTCCTCACTTGTTTCACTAGTAATATAAGAGCCATATATTCTATATGAATTGCCATTAAAATATCCTTTAAAATTATTTAATGAAGGAAATACATTTATACTTCCAGCTTCATTTGTTTTTTCTATGTCAGAATAATACTTGTTTGTATATTCCTCAACATAATAAGTTGTTCCATTTAAAATATATAAAATACCTTGTTCTTGGTCATATTTAAATACTCCATTATTTAATACAATGTCATCACTTAAAGAAAAATAAAGACCTTCATAAGTATTATTAGCAAGTTCATTAGAAAAATAAGCAAGCTCTGAACCGTTAGATATTATGTATGGATCACTAGATGTTCCTATTCCTTTTTTATAACTAGTTGCAACTGTTCCATCCCAAACTAAATTAGTTACTATATTACGATGTTTAAACCTCGCAAATGTAGGAATACCAATAGACACAAATAAAATAAGTCCTATAATAAAAGATAAAAAGACTATTTTTTGTGATTTATTTAAGCCACTAACAAATCTTTTTATTTGCCTCATAACATCATTCCTTCTTACACGATTATTTACTTTAGTATACTATAATAGATTATACCATAATCTCCCTATTTTTGCTATAATACGCCTTTTTTTTACAAAAAAACTTCTATAAATAGAAGTTTAAATATTTTTAACCTTTTTTAATAAGTTTATCTACTTGCGTAATAAACCAAATTTTTTCTATTGTTGTTTCACTATTTTCAATCTCTTTTATTCTTAAAATAAAATCAATTTTATTAGATAATGTACTTAAGTCATTAGGATTCAAATCATCTTCAGTTATATTTATATTGTTAAGTCTATACTTATTAACAATAATTCTTGCGATATTATTATCACTAAAAACACTTAAACTATTAGTAATAACATTAGTTGGATCCTTTGCAAACGAGTCAAAATCATCACTATGTTTAATTATTTCATCATAATTAGATAGATTAAATACTTTTCTAATAGCTATTTTTTTGAAATAATCAAAACTATAGTATATATTTAAAAATTCTGATACTGTAAGTGTTTTACTTAAAATAGAAACAATTTTTTTCTTAAAATATAACTCTTCAGACTCTTTATATAATTGATATAGTTCTTGTGCTAAATTTATAGAATCAATTTTCATTTGTCTTAATGAAGTTGCAGAAGAAACTGCTTTCCCAGGTATTTTAATACCAAATATTGCTTTGGTATCATTTCCCATAATAGATTTATTAATTTTTTCCAATTTTGCTTCTTTCTCTGCAATATGCTCTTCAATACTTTTACTATTAGTATTTCCAGAACTACTTCCCTTTGTAGTTGAAGTAACTTCTGGCACTATAGATTTTTCGAATTCTAATTTAAAATTATTTATTAACGGAGTGCAATCTACATAGTTTTTATACTCATTAATATTTCTTCGTAATTTTTCTAAATTATCATAGAATTTCTTTGAAGAGTTTTCATCTTCCATATCGAATTTATCAATCATCATATTGTTATAAATAGAAATTCTAGTTTTGTTATTAGGAAAAAAAGTATTAATATCAACTGCGCCTGACTTAGCAAGATCAACTATATCATTAATTGTTTCTCTATTATCATTTTTGATTTTATTGTATGCAACTTTTAGCTTATCAATACAATCTGAGTAACTAGTAACATGATTTTTTTCTTTGATCTTATTTTGAAGATCTGTTATATATGAATTGAAAGCTTTTTCATTTTTTTTAATTAATTTTCTGAAATTTAATTCAATATGATTAATTATATCAGGATTAACCCAATATATTTTTTCAAAAATATCAGCAATCTTGTCGTAATTACTACTTCCTTCATTTCTAATTTCTAAAAATGCCGTCATATATTCATTAACATAGCAAGTATAGGTAAAATCTTTCTTGCTAAGTTTTATACCAGCTAACTCAAATTTTTCTAAAAATTGACTTATAAATTCATTTACAGAATTGAAATTCAAATCATTATAATTACCTATTTGATATAACAATTCATCTAATTTCATCTTTTCTAAAAAAGTATTTGTTGGATTTAATATAAATCTAACTTCCTCTAATACATCTATTTTGTTTTCTAATTCCTCTTTTGAGTTTTCAACTTCTTTAATATTAAAACTTCTACTTTTTGCTTCTATATATTTTTTCACACTAGTTTTATAGTCAATATATTTTTCCGAAATAGAATCTATTTTCTCGTTAAACTTCTTAATATCTCTCTTTGTTTTAGTTGGCAAAGTGGAAATCAATATTTTTTTAGCTTCAATGTCTTCTTCAATAAAATTTAAAAAATTACTCATCTTTACCACCCACCTTTTCTTCCTCTATTACAATTTTTGCTTCTTCTAAAAATTGCGTGAAGTCTATAATATCTTCATAAACTTTTACTAATTCTTCTAAAGTAAGAGTTGATAAATCAAAATTAACTGTTTTTTCTTCTTTCTTCATAATATCACCCTTTTTCTTCTTATTCATAGCCAGCTAAATCTTTAATAAAGTTGATTGAAATTAATATTTCAGCACCCTTTGAATTGACCTCTAGACTATCTAGATCTTGTCCTTCAATCCATACATATACTCTAAGTTTTGTTATTCCATCGGGTAATGAAAATATTGATTTTTCAAAATCTTTAATAGTATTTTGCAATGAAAAATGTGCAGTATCAAGAGGGATTCCTGACCCCTCTTGTCCATTAATGAATTCAAGTTTTTTTCCTTCCGAAATTATTGCGTAAGTTGGAAAAAATGTACCATCATTTAGTTCTAATTTATAATCTTCTTTTATTCTTTCAAAAGAAGTCTCGGAATGTTTGTCACTATTTGGTTCATAAATTGACATTTGACAATCATTATTACACTCTATATTTTGAATTGTATTAACATCAGCTTTATTTGAAACAGTTCCAACTTTTACAAATCCAAAACGCATAGAATTCATTATGCCAGATAATTCTTCTGCTACATCTTCAGGGGTATCTTCGTCTAAGTCTACTTTTGTTTCATCTAAATATAAATTATCAGGAATTGGAGAACCACTTACATTCTTTAGAAAAACATCAAATGCAATATAAGAATTCGCACTATTTGGTTTATCTTCTTTTAGTTTTATCGTACTCAGTGTTTTTCTTCCTGTAAGCTTACTTTTTAAACGGCTAACTTGTCCTTGATAGACACTAAATTTATCATCATTATTGCTGGCTATTCCATTACTAGATACCGGCCATAAACCAGAACTAGCCCACTGATTAGTATTATTCGGATATACAGCCTCTAAGTCGTTTATTACAGAATCCAATGATATAACTATATCTTCTGTGAATTTAACTCCATCTAATGAAATAAATAAACCACTATCACTAGAAACAACAACATTTAGAGACTTAACTTTAACATTAACGTTAACAGATAGCCATGCATATGTTGAAACTGTAAAAACTATGCCACTAAAGAATGTAACTAAAACTAAAATTCTCGAACTTATTTTTTTTGATTTTTCTTTATTTTGTGTGTTTTCTTTAGTTTTTTTATTGCTAACTACTTTTTTTCTATTGGTGCTTGATTTTTTCTTAACGTTGGTTTTAATCTTTTTTTTATCGTTTTTTTCTTTCACAAGCCACCTCCTAAAACCCAATTACTATTTGTTATAATTATCTTCCCATAGCTTCATCTAAAGATGGTCCATCATAATCAATATCTTCTGGATCAAATCTTTCTTTAGTGAATCCAAATTTAACAGCTATTTTTTTACCTACACTAGCAAAATCATAATTATCTATGTCTTGCCCTTCAATATAAACATATATTCTTAATTTAGTAATACTATTTGGAGATAGCGTCATAAATGTTGGTCTATCTACACCATCTAATAGTTTCATAGTATCTGTAAAATAATCAACTTTTTTTACTTTGCTATTTGTAGCCCAAGTATTAAATTCAGCTCCATCATATATATCAACTCTATCAGAAGATAAAATACCATCATTAATTGCATAAGTTGGATATGGAACACCATCAGTTAGTGTTTGACAGCTTCCTTCATAAGAATTAGATTTAGTTAAATCAGCATTAATACGTTTTTTACATGAAGCATTATACCATTTAATTGCATTACTTACGTGCTTAGTATCGTTTGGTTCCCATATTTTATCAGTTCTACATATACCTGTTACATCTGTAGTAGTGTTGCAAGTTATACCAGTAATTGTTGATACTACTTTGGTACTGGAATTAACACGACCAATTTGAGCAAAAGCTACTCTTACTGAATTTTCTATACCGCTGTCTAAAACGCCTTTTTCATATCCTTCCGGAAGATTTTCATCAAGTATAGGCGTACCATCAGCATTATAGCCAGCTACTGTTACTTCTGAATCTTCTGTTAAATAAACAGCTTCTTCATCTAGGGAGTTTTGATCCTTAATATATTGACTACCTGATGAGTTTTTTACAAATAAATCAAATGCAACATAACCATCTGCTTCAGTTGTATCATTACTAACTAGATTAGACATTATTCTATACCCACCAGAAGTTGCAGTTAAACTTGTTTTTTCATACATTTTAAGCCTAGAAGTACTAGTGTTTAACTCTCCAGTAGTGGACATAGGTATAAGACCTGCACCACCCCAACTATTAGTATTTCCGGCATAAGTTGTAGCATAATTAGCTTTTGAAATGTTTACTGTCTCACTCCAGTTTTCACCATCCAATGATAGTAATAAACTGTCAGTCGAAGCTATTTCAACATCAAAACTAGATACATATACAGTTCTCATTCCAACAAACCATGCATATGTAGAAATAGATAATAATACTGCTGATAAAGCCATTATTATAATAAAACTTTTTGAACGCTTAACTCTATTAATAATTAAGCTTTTTTTTGACTTTTTTTTCTTCATAAAATGTGTTCTCCCTACTTATTAGTTATTTGTGAATTAAATTCCATATGCATTGTGATTTCTCCACCCAAGATGTTATCAGTACATTCCATATCATTTCCCTCTAACCACACTACAATTGTATATTTATTAATATCTCCTGGTTTAAAATTTTCAACATGCTCTTGCATAATTAGTTCATCGCTTTTAAATGCAACAGTTCCCTTTTCGGGATTAATACCATCATTTGATACTTTAGCATAAGTAGTATAACTACCATTTCTATATAGACGAATTCTAACTACATTATCAAGTCCTTTAATAGCATCATCAATAAACATTTCTGACCAATAATCTGTTATATCTACACCTGTATTTTCAATATAAAATGTATATGCCATATAATTATCGCCATTATGCTCACCATCATATGCATCTAAATCTGCTGGAAGCCATTTTTCAGCCATATTATCAAAATAAGGTAATGTTTTCATGAATAATTCTGATCTATAAACTTTATAATTAGGATCATCATACACTATTAAACTTCTTTGAGTGTATAAGTTTTTATCTAGTGTAATTGTAAAATTACCATTACTATAAATTAAACTAACGACTACATAAGAAATAAGCAACATTAAAAACAAAAATAAAATACTTAATTTTAATAATCTTCTTACTTTCTTCTTTGATTTACGTTTTTCAACATTATTCTTTATTTTCACTTCCATATTACCATACCTTTTTTTCTAGGTGTCTATAGACTAACCAACAAAATACAATCCCGTATTATACAATTATAATTGTACCATAATACGACAAAATGTCAATACAAACGCCATACTTTGCGCACACTATAATTACTATAATTTAATAAATTAAAAAGTGACTTTTAACTAAAAAAAAGAGTTGTTTTACTCTTTTTTAGTTACTTAATCTGCTGGTGTATAATCTGAACTTTCACCTTCAAGTCCAGCTGGACCATCATAATTAATATCTTCATCAGTAAATCTTTCTTTAGTGAATCCGAAATTAACTGATATTTTTTTACCAATTGAAGCAAAATCATAATTATCTATGTCTTGACCTTCAATATAAACATAAATTCTTACTTTAGTAATACTGTTTGGTGCAAGTGTCATAAATGTTTGTCTATTTGTTCCTGTGTCTTTTTTCATTGTATCAGTAAAATAAGGAAATTTCATTAACTTAGTAGTAGCAGCGTAAGTATTATACTCAATACCATCATAAATATCTACATTGTCAGAAGAAGATATTGGTTCTTTAACTGCGTATGTTGGATAAGCAACAGTACTTAATAATGTATTGCAAGGACCACTATATGAACCAGATAAAGTTACATCTGCCCCTGTTCTTGCTCTACAAGAATTTGTGTACCAACTAAGTGCATTATTTTCGTGTTTAGTATCATTTGGTTCCCAAATTTGTGCATCTCTACAAATTCCTGTTGTAATTAAGTTTTCATCTTCATCAGTTGTATTATTACATGAAATTCCTCCAATAATAGAAGTACTTGTTTCTGTACCAATAACACGACCTACTTGAGCAAAAGCTACTCTTACAGAATTTTCAATGCCTGTATTTTCTACACCAGTAGACGCTACTGAAACAGCTGAATTTCTTGTTAAATAAATTGCTTCTTCATCTGCTGGATTTAAAGTTGGTATATACTGTGTCCCTGAATAGTTTTTAATGAATAAATCAAAAGCTACATATCCTTCAACTTCAGGAGCACCAGGTGTGACATTGTTTGCCATCCTGCTTGCCATAATTCTATATCCCCCACTAGTTGTAGTAAAGCTGGCTTTTTCATATAAAACCATTCTTGAATTAGCCTCATCCATCTCACCTATTGATGATACTGGTATAAGACCTGCCCCACCCCAACTATTAGTATTGTTAGCGTATGAAGCTGATTTATAATTACTTTGCGTAATAGTAACACTTTCACTCCAAGCTTGTCCATCTAATGATAATGACAAACTATCTGCTGCTTTTATTTCAACATCAAAATTTGAAACATTAACAGTTCTCATACCTACAAACCACGCATATGTTGACATTAAAAGTGCTATTCCAGATAATGAAAGCATCATCACAATAATTCTAACACGTTTAATATGGCTATTTTGTTTGTTAAACATAAAACATTTCCTTCTTTCCTGAGACATTAAAAGAATGCAAGACTATAGTAAATTTACTTTTACTATGCTACTTTAATATACAATAATATTGTAACATATTGTAGAAATAAGTCAATATAATTACATTTTTTAAACCTAAAATATAATAAAAAAAGTAATCACTTAAATGATTACTTTTTAGTTTTATTTTGTAATTGACAAAAATTATTCTACTATAATTGTTCTAGTCTTTGTTGCAGTATTTCCAGATGCATCTTTTACTGTATAAACTTTATAATAAGTTCCTGCTTTATTAGTATTTACTGTTCCTGTTACAATAACACTTCCAGTAACATCGTTAGAAGTTTCAGCATCTATTTTGTCACTTGCAGAGAAGCCAGGTTCAACATATGCTTCACCTAATGCTAAATTAACTGTTGAAGATCCTGGTGTTGTACCATCTTCTAAAGTTATAACTGGTGCAGTTATATCACTACCATTTGGCCCTTCACCTTGATTTAAATTTGGTCCTTCATACTTAATATCATCTTCAGTATATCTTTCTTTAGTGAATCCAAATTTAACTGAAATCTTTTTACCAATTGAAGCAAAGTCATAGTTATCTACGTCTTGTCCTTCAATATATACATATACTCTTAATTTAGTAACACTATTTGGAGCTAATGACATAAATTGTGGACGACTAGTTCCTGTCAATAACTTCTTTGTATCAGTAAAGTAATTATATGAATATAATAAATCTTTACCATCTTGTACAGGATCTACTAATGTTGCTAAAGAACTAGCAACAGTTCCTGTAAATGTATTATATGCAGCTCCGTCATATACATCTACTGCATCAGCAGAAGTAATAGCTTTTCTAACTGCATATGTTGGATATGCTATACCATCAATAACTTCATTACATGCAATTGCTTTATCGTATGAAGCAGCTGATGCTGTTGCACCAATTCTCTTACGACAAGAAGTACTATACCAACTAATTGCATTAACATTATGGTTTGTATCATTTGGTTCCCAAATTTGAGCAGTTCTACATAATCCAGTAACATCAGTATCTGTTGTACAAGTTATTCCTTGAATTAATGAAACTGCTGCAGCTTGACCATCTCCTGCAGTACGTGCTGTTTCAGCTGTTGTACCAATTACACGTCCTATTTGAGCAAAACCTACTCTAACAGAGTTTTCAATACCAGTACCATCAACACCACCTGCTGTTGAAACTTTAACAGAAGAATCATTAGTTAAATAAATTGCTTCTTCATCTGCTTGGTTTTCACCAACTATGTATTGAGTTCCAGAAAAGTTTCTAACAAATAAATCGAATACTACATATCCGTCTTGTTCTGAACTACCTACTTCATAGTTTTTAACACGGCTTGCTAAAAGTCTATATCCACCATTTGTAGTAGTCAAACTTGCTTTTTCAAATAACATCATTCTTGATGCATTTGTGTCCATTTGACCAATTGAAGACATAGGTATTAAACCTTCAGTTGTCCAACTATTAGTATTAGTGGCATATTCTGTTTCTATTTGTTGTAAAGTTGCTTCATCAAATTTAATAGTTGATCCCCAGTTTTTACCATCAAAAGATAACCATAAACTTTCTGTACCAGCTATCTCAACATCAAAACTTTGAACATTAACAGTTCTCATACCAATAAACCATGCGTATGTCGATACTGATAATATAATAGCAGACATCGCAACTACAAATATAAGATTTCTAGTACGTTTTCTACTTCTGATATTTTGTCTAGGCATATTATTTTCCTCCTTATATATTTGTGTGACTTTTATATATTTATTATTATAAACCAAAAGGTTATACCTCTTGGTTTATAATAAAATTAATTTAGTATTTTGATTAATTAGATGGTGTACTTTCACCTTCAAGTTGATCTGGTCCATTATAACCAATATCACCTTTAACAAATCTTTCTTTAGATAATCCAAATGCAACTGATATTTTTTTACCAATTGAAGCAAAATCATAATTATCTACATCTTGACCTTCAATATATACATACACTCTTATTTTTGTAATACTATTTGGAGCTAATGTCATAAATGTTGGACGTTCCATTCCTGTTTTAGCTTTCATAGTATCAGTAAAGTATGGATAAGCATATAATGGTTTTCCTGTTAAAGTTGTAAGATCATTAGCTGTAGTTACAATATCAATATTTGTATTAGCATCATCATTAGAATAACTTTCTACAGTTTGTGTATAACCATTATAACCAACGCCATCATAAATATCTACTTTTTCAATAGAATCAATTTTTTTAGTTATGGCATATGTTTTATAAGCATTAGGTTCAGCTACAGATCCACAACTTCCATATGAACCGTAAGTACCATCTGCATCTGCTCTTGCAGCACATGAAGTGTTATACCAGCTAATTGCAGCTGCTACATGCTTAGTATCATTTGGTTCCCAAATTTGAGCAGTTCTACAGATTCCTGTTACGCCAGCAGTTACTGTTCCTATTGCACCATTACATGAAATTCCTGTAATTTTAGCAGCATCCATTGATGTACCTTCAACACGCCCTATTTGTGCGAAAGCAACTCTAACTGAGTTTTCGATACCTGTATCTTTAACTCCACTATCTGCTACTTTTACAACAGAATCTTTAGTTAAGTAGATTGCTTCTTCATCTTCTTGATTTAATTCTTCAAGATATTGTGTTCCTGAATAATTTCTAACAAATAAATCGAATACTACATAACCATTTACCTCATCAGTAGGATTAAGATTATAAGCTATTTGACTAGACATAATTCTATAACCACCTGGAGTAGTTGTTAAACTTGCCTTCTCAAACATTTTCATTCTTGAATTTGTAACATCCATTTGTCCAATTGATGAAACTGGAATTAAACCTGTTCCGCCCCAACTATTTGTATTGTTAGTATAGGCATCAGCTTTATAGTTTGATTGATTAATTTCTAAAGTTTCAACCCATTTTGAGCCGTCTATTGAAAGTAATAAACTATCAGCGGCTTTGATTTGAACATCGAATGTTTCAACATTAACTGTTCGCATACCAATAAACCATGCATATGTGGATACTGATAATATGACAGCAGACAATGTGAACATAACAATTAGATTTCTGACACGTTTAGCGTGTGCTTGTTTTTGCCTTTTTTGCATAAAATACATTTCCCTCTTTCCATTTAAACAATATCACAATAACATATGAAAGCAAGTAGTAATAATAACCCGGGCGTATTTTATTATTAATTCTTACTTTTAACTTTCATATACAAACTAAAAGTACTCATATGTTTACATAGATACCTTCTATCTTATCGTAATATACAATAAAATTGTACCATATAATAAAAAGAAGTCAATAATATTTGAAATTTTTGTGTCTTTTTTTTGAATTTTATCGAACTGTGTCGAAAAAAGACTAGATAGTCTAGTCTTTGTTATTCGTTGAAATTAAAGGGCAAAAGTTTATTTTTATATTTAAATGACTATATTTTGTGTACAAGTTCCACATAAAAATTATAGAACTTTTTAATATGAATTTTTCGATTTATAAATTAGCCATATTTTTATATAATTTATAGCAATACAAAATCATTGAAAATTAATATTAAAGTGCCATATTTCCATTTATAATATCACCAAGATATCTAAAATATAATTTGAAAATATTAACTTTATCAACATCTTCAGTAGTTGTAATCGGAACTTCTCTTATGACTTCATCATCTTCATAAACTAGTATTTTTCCTACTTCATCCCCTATTTTAAGTGGGGCTTTTACATTATACATCTTAACTTTATATGTAGCGTTAGTTTTTTGTTCAAGTTTCTTATTTAAAAATGTAATATCTTCTTTTGGTACAACATCTACATATCTCTTAGTACCTTTATCAACTTCTGTTCTTCCTATAACACTTTCAGTAGAAAGAAGAGTTTCCAGTTCATACTGAGAGTAACCATAATCAAGCATTGCAGATACTTCAGCGTTTCTCACAGTAGAATCTGCCTCTCCCATTACAACTGCGATTAAACGCATGTTATTCTTTTTAGCAGTCGCTGTTAAGCAATAACCAGCTCCTTCAGTAAAACCTGTCTTAAGACCATCAACACCACTATAAAAGCGTACTAGTTTGATTGTATGTGAATAAAGCATTAATCTTCCTCGTCTTGAATAGTATCAATTAGTAATGATAATAACTCTAATTGATAATCAAGTCATTAGTTCATCTAATATTAACAGGGAGATTAATCATATTAAGTGAAATGATTGAAACATTCATTACTATTATTATTCATAGACAAAATGTTTGCTTATAATACCCTATTTATAGGCTATTCTAGAAACTATTGTTCAAAGCGTATCAAATGTATACTGTAGTGATTAAATAGTCTTATATGGCGATTAAACAAGTTGTTTTATATACTGGGGGGTATCAGAAATATTTACTAAGTTATATTATGAAAAAATGGCGATAGCACCTTGCTTAATCGTGTTGCAATAATAATCGAATGATAATCTTAATGTTTCTAATCATAATCACATAAATTCAATTAGATAAGGTTGTGATATATTGATAAAAACAGATATTGTTAAAACGGGAATATATATGCGTGTATCTACTGAAGACCAAGCAAAAGATGGTTTCTCTATTCACGCACAAAGAGAAAAATTAAGTAGTTATGCAAACATTTGTGATTGGGAGATAGCCGACTATTATATTGATGAGGGCATCTCTGCCAAAAATACAAAAGATAGACCTGATATAAACAGGTTAATCAATGATGTGAAGAGTGGCAAGGTTAACAATGTACTTGTCTATAAACTAGATAGACTTACACGTTCGGTCAAAGACCTTATTACTTTGATTGAACTATTTGAACAATATAATTGTACATTTAGTTCTGTAACGGAAAAACTTGAAACAGGTACAGCAACAGGTCGTATGTTTATAAAAATAATTGGAATCTTTGCCGAATTCGAAAGAGAAAATTTAGCTGAAAGAGTTTCCTTCGGATATGAACAAAAGACTCGTGAAGGAAACTATACGAACACTAACGGAGTCAATGGCTTCGACTATATAGTTGGTAAAGGAGATTTAATTGTTAATGAGCAAGAAAAAGAAATAGTTAATAGAATATATGATATGTACTTAGAAGGCACATCAATGTTAAAGATAGCTAGAACGTTTAACTCTGAACAAATACCTAGTAAACGAGGAGGCTATTGGTCACAGAGTACAATAAAGTCAATACTTACTAACCCACTCTATATTGGAAAGATAAGATATGGAGTAAATAAGAAAATACAAAATAAAGCTTTTCAAGTAAACGGTGAACAAGAATCATTAATTGATAAAGATACATTTAAAAGTGTTCAAGAAATGATATTAAAAAGAAAGCATTTTAATTCTAAAAAATATCCTAGTGAAAATGCTTACTTCTCTTCTGTATTGAGATGCCATAAATGCGGAAGCAGATTTCATCCTAAACAGCAAAAACAAAATGGTAAATACTATATTACCTATTATTGTAATAATAAACAGATAAATAAATGCGATTCTAGTGGTATATCTCATACTAAGGTATTAAATGCTTTTGAAGAATATATAAGTAATATTACTCTTGATAAATCAATTGAAATAAAACCAAATACAGATAATAAGAAACAAGAAGAAAAATTAATCAAGGAATTAGATAATATTGATAAAAAAAGAAAAAGATTACAAATGCTATTTATTGATGAACAAATAAACAACTCAGATTATCAAGAGATGATTACTCAATTAGAAAAAGATAGAAATAAGATTAATGAGAGTATTAAAGTTCTTTCTTCAGTACAAGAGAATATTGATTATAATGATATTAAAAATATAATTACCAATGTTAAAAAGAATTGGGATTATCTAAACGAAGTAGAAAAAAATATATTTATAAATCAATTTATAAAGCAAATAAATATAGATATAGTTAATAATCAAGTAATAATAAAAGAAGTACAATTTTGTTAGTACTTCTTTTTATTGTTTTAATGATATAATATATATGGTGATATGATGACAAATACTTACACAAAAGAAACAAAAAGAGAAATAAAACTTTTTTTAACTCAGCTAAAACAATTAGAAAGAACTTTAATTGATATTATGCAAGAAGAAAATGTGCATATTATGAACAAGTATGTATCTTACAAAGAATATATAAGAATATATAATGACATAGTAACTATTCTAAAAGAAAAGGAATTAATTACAGGTGTTTTTTATACTTATAATGACATTGATTCAATACCATATGCCGCAGATATGCTACCTTTTCAACAAAAAATTTTAATGGAAGGATTATTAATAAACATTAGATTAACTATATCTTCATTAGAAAGTAATATCGACTTTGTTGATGATGAGATAAACGGTCTAGCAAACTTTATCCAGACTAATCTAAGGGCAACTTTTGAAAAAGAACCTGTAGATGAAAAAGAAGTTCAACATCATCTAGAAATCTTATTTCTTGGTAATAATTTAAAGAAAGGAATTGACTTTGAAAGAGAATCAGGAAAATTTTCTTTTTCTGGAAAAGAATACATACCAGATTTTATTTTTAAAAAATATAAGATGTGTCTAGAAGTTAAAACTACAAAGAAAAATAGCAAATCAAAAATTATTGAAGAAATAAATGCAGATATAAATGCCTATAAAAAGAAATATGATACTCTAATGTTCATTATTTATGATTTTTCAAAAATAACAAATGAAAATGAATTTAAATCAGATTTAGAATCATCAGGTAATGTAAAAGTTATTATTATTAAACATTAAAAGAGATTATATTTTTAATCTCTTTTATAATTCTATTATCTCCCAAGCATCTGCATTCAAATGTGGAGCATATAAATCATATGTTGTTCTTTTCATAGCTATACATAATAAATATTTTGGTCTACTAATTCCAACATATACAATTTTTCTGCTTTTTTCGTGAACGTCTCCAATAGGCAGTTTTTCTTCTTTAAATAGAGGCAAAACTCTCTTAATGTCAGTTCCACTTTTATAACTAGTCTCTAAATATAATGTAGCAGTATGAGTCTCCCCTTTTACTGCGTGAACAGTCGTGACTTCTAATTCAACCTTTTCTTCGCCATCTACAAATGTATAAAAATTATTATGTGAATTTAGTATTTCTTCATCCTGTGCTTGATTCTCAAATTCTATAAATGATTTTATCTGCTCATAGTTAATAAAATCTAATTCAAGGATTTTATTTTTGATTTTTAATTTCAGATTTTCAAGTTGAGATTTTTGTTCAATGTCTTTGAAAACTATGTTGGAAAGTTCTAAAAGAAAATCTTTATAATAATAATTATTTAGTCCTTTGAGAAATATACTTAAAGACTTTGGGGTATACTTTCTATTATTGGAATCTTTTTTACCGCATCTATTAAAACATTCAAGATAGATTGAATCCACTAATTGAATCATTTTGTCCATCCTATTATTATTAATCATTACATATATTTGATTAATGTAATCATCTAAATATAATGTTTTTTTATTTTGAATACTATTCTTTTCAAATTCATTCCAATAATCTCCAATTTGTATTCCAGAACCATCTTTTTTTATCATTCCAACTGCTTTAAAGATTGGATTTTTATTTTGGTTTAATCTTTTTTCTATTATTAAACTGCAAAACCTAGGAAGAACCTCTTTGATTTTATTATCATCATATACAATAATATGTGGCTTTAAAACTGGCTCTGTAACAACATCAGAATTTATTACGTTTGGTTCGGATTTTAGTTTGGCTACTTGATTTGCTATTATTTGTGAAAACCTATTTGTATTGGACAGATATAATTTGTTTTCAAATAAATTCCATTCGCTTTGTTCGTCATTATAACTATTATATATCGCTTGGTCAGTATCTCCTATTCTTTGAAAAATTGTTTGACTATTTTTAAAAATTTTATCTAACAACTGTACTTGAAGTTTGTTACAATCCTGATATTCATCAACTAGTGATATATAGAATCTTTTGCTAATAATTGTTGTAAAACAAGGATATTCATTCAATGCTCTAATTGCAAAATAATATGCATCATAATAATTAATATTGCCATTTGCCCATAAATAGCTTTTTAATCTTATAAATTCATTACAAGATTTGCTAGTACTATTAGAAATTAATCGACCGTTTTGCATTAAATCATTAGTTTCTGAATTTATATATAAATCTAATAAGAACTTTTTTTCATCTCCATTATATCCCCCTGTCTGAGCCGAGCGATGTACAAAAGGTCTTAAATTATATAATGGAATGCTTTGATTTTGATAAAGTTCATACAAGTCATCATTATATTTATTACTATCACAAACAGTTATAGGATGAGAAGTTACGTTAGTTAAATATGGAAATACTATAAATTTGTGAATAAAACTCTGAATTGTACCAACAAAATTTGGATAACTTAATATTACTGAGGCTTTTGATGATAATTTTGATTTTATTTCATCTATAGCAACATTAGTATGAGATAAAATACACATTCCTCTATTATTTATAAATGGCATTTTATTAGCTAAAATATCTATTTTAGCTATTAACATAGTTGTTTTGCCAGCACCTGGGCAAGCTAAAATATCACAACTATTTAATTCTTTTATAGCACTCTTAGCCTCTTCTGAAAAATGACAATCTTCTGGCAATATGTTTTTTTCTGATGAAGCAATATCATTATCGGTAATATTAATCATCATTTTCCACCACATTTGCGGCATATCTAATACCATTTATTAAATACGCCAAAAATCTATCAGATAGAATTTTGCTTTTTAGTTGTGCTTTCATTTCGTCATTAACCTTTTTTCTGAATAAATTAACATCGAAAATATCAACCAAACTTTTTGGTTCATCCAATATTTCATACAAAAGCAAATTTGATAAACACTGAGAAACTATAGCTTTTGATACCTTGTCACTTTCCTTTAACATTATTTCTTTATAAATTAAATATGATATTCTTTCATTAGAATAATTTCGCTCAGCCCATAATTTATAGTCAGCATCAACTTGAGTATTTACTTCTACTATTTTATCTTCTGTAATAGGATTTTTTTCACTATTTTGCACTTTTTTTGCCAACAAAATAGCTTTATAAAAATATTTTTGTAAAGAACTTAATCCTAAACAATATTCAAATGTCCATCTAGGAGATACAAAAGCATTGATGTTTTTTTCACTAAAATAATTGTATTTTCTTGTAATTTCAGCTTCTAATTCTTCCATATTTTCTTGTATTTGTCCTGTTTCCAGAGATGGTTTGACATCACAATCGGTAATTATTGATATAGGAATATTTATATTGCCATCTTCTTCTGAAGCCCTTAAAAATATTTTTGAATATCTTAAAAATGCAGTATTTTCGACATTTACAATTGTTATACCATAAGTATGTAGAGGAATATCTATTATTTGCGTAATAGTAGGTAATAAAATAAATTCTGAAATCCCCTCCACAAAAATTAGACCTTGTGAAAAGAACATATTAGATTTCGTTACATCCAAAAATCTTTGTAAGAACAAATAATCACTTGGAGTCAATTTAGTTTTCTCAGGTTTTAAAGAAAATCCTTTATTATCTTTACATATCAAAATATTTTTTAGATTAATTTTTGAAGTGACATTTGGACTATGTGTGGTAAGAATAAATTGAACTCCGCCATTATCATATTCTTTTTGAATATATTCAATTAATCTGAGTTGAGCCTGTGGATGTAAATGAGATTCAATTTCTTCTATTAAAACTAATTTTAATCCTCCATTGCGGCAATTATCTAGCAGTAATAATTCTGTAGCAATAAAAAGTAAATTCAGTGAACCTAAACCTGGTTTTATATCAGATAGCGATAATGACATTCCTTCTAATATTTGTTTTAACTTAGTACCAGAAGTCGAAAAATGAATTTCTTTAGATGAATTAGGATTACAAAATTCATTTAAATGTTTTACAATATTATCACTTACTTTTTTTCCACCATTATCAGAATCATCTGTTTCAAAATATTCTTCTATTTTAAAATTTGCATCATTTAATATTTGAACTAGTTGATGCTCTTCCCCACTTAAAAATGAAGTATGTCCTAACAAAATTTGAGATAATCGTGAATTTCTAGTTGCTCTTAAATCATATTCAGCATCTCTTAATGGCTTCAAGTATACTGCTTTCAACAACTCTCTAGCTTTAGAATCCATAGTTGTACCATCATCAGTAAAACCAGCTCTAAATTCATTATAGATTTTATTATTCTCTTTAGAACAAATGCAAAAAACTCGCAACTTATATTTTATTGTTTCTATTCCATCTGAATTGGTATCCTTATATGCTTGTATCCATTCTAAAAAATTCTTTGCCTCTTCATCAGAAAGTTCATCAAATATGCATTCTATTTTAAAAACATTGCTTTCAAAGTCATCACTATAATAAAAATCATCGTCAGTTATTTTTATATATTCACTGCTTTGTGTTTGTAAAAGTATTTTAATTGCATCAACAATTGCTGATTTTCCAGAATCATTCTCTCCGACTATTAAATTTACCCCTTTGTTAAACTCTATTTTTAAGCCGGGATTTTCATCCATAGTTTTATATTTCCTAAAATTCCATAAATTCAATTCTTTTAAATACATAATACACTCCTCAAAAATAAAACAGCATTAAAATTAACTCTAATACTGCTAGCCTTATATAAATTATACCATAAATTGGAAATATAGTATAAAAATAATCATATATTTAACTGAAAAGGAGTTAAATTATGAAAAATAAGATAAACATTAAAACACAAGAGTTAATTACAAAATTTTTTCTGAAATACTCAATTCCAAAAATTTTAAAAGAAAAGAATAATAAGCAATAACTTATTATTCTATAACCTTATAAAATCAATTTTGCTTATATTGATAATTTCATTAGCATTATCAATATAAATTTTTTTTACAAATGAGTTTATAAATGTTTTTCTATCTTCAGAACCAATTTCATACCATAAATTTGAAAAAGATGAAAAATTTAATTTTATTATTTCCTTATCAATGGTGTTCAATTTTTTACTATTATTAATAAGTTCTTGTTTTGCTTTTTTTAGATTACTAATTTTTTCATTTGACTTGTTTAACTCTTCTATATACATCTTATAATCTATTGAATTTTCATTGAATAGATTTGACTTAAAAAGTATATTGTTTTCATATCTCTTTATTTTCTTTTCTATTAATAATATCTTATCGCCTGTCTCATATAACAAAATATCTTTATTATCAATGCAAATATCTATATTCTTTTCAAGATATTCTGCAATCTTAGATTCCAAGTCTATATGCTTTAGACCTTTTTGTCCACATTTGCTTTTGCAATAATATCTAATACTACTCTTATCTTTTGCTTTTATCTGTTTTGCACACATTAGTGAGCCACAATTTGGGCAAAACAATATTGAACTAAAATAAGAATTTTCACTTGGTTGTTTCTTAATCTGCAAACTTTTCTTTTTTGCAATTTTTGCTTGTGCTATATAAAAAGTATTATCATCTATAATTCTTTGATGAACCCCATCATAAATTTCAACTGAGTCTCCTTTTTTAATACCATATCTTATTTTACCAATATATAATATATTAGTTAAAATTGAATGAACTGTTGACTGTCTCCATTTGCCAAGTCTTTTACAAGGTGTTTTCTGTTCATTTAACTTCTTTGCAATCTTATACTCAGACACATCATTATTAAACCATTCAAAGATTTCTTCAACAACATTACTTTCGTAATCATTGACTTTAAGAAGTCTTTCTCCACTATGTTGGTCATAATAAGGACTATAACCATACACACTATTAGAATTAAGATATAAACCCTTTGTTGCTCTTAATTTCTTTCCACTAGATATTCTATCCGATAATATGTGTACCTCTGTTCTAGCTCTATTTACCAAATCATAATATTTTTCCTCTCCATATGGAGTATTTAAATCTAGCAAACCACAGCCCTCCATAGAAAATACTAAACATTTATTACGCTTAAGAATATTTGCTATTTTAGTGCCTACACTCATATCTCTTGAAAGCCTATCAACTCTATATACCAATATGCAATTTACTTTTTTTGTTTCGACATCATTCAGAAGTCCGATAAGAGAAGAACGTTTTTCAAATTCATCACCACTTATGCCAGGTTCAATCCAGCTACTAACTAAATTATATTTATTCTGTTGAATAATATCTTTTAAAGTATTTTCCTGAAACACAAGTGACCAGCCCTTCACCACTTGTGTCTCATTTGATACTCTAGCATAAATCCCAAATTTTAATCTAGAAAAATCCTGATTATAGTTTTGAAAGTAAATCATACTTCCATTTATCATTCAGTAATCTTAAAGGAATATCTTCTTCACCTTTGCAATACTTAAATACTTGCAGTATCTCAAACTCTTTCATTGATAGATTGGCTGGTATCCCCCAGCCATCATCAAAGCAATTCCTTTCTTCATCTTCTAATCCATAATGCTTTCTTTTAAATTCAATATTATTATCTACATAAGATTTTAATAAGAATCGTTTCATTTCTTGGATTGTTGAATCAGTTATACTATTCATCAGGTTCATCTCCTAAATCTTTTTCTTTTTTTATTTTACTTTTCTTTTCTTTCTCTAATTGTTCATCATAGCCCCAAGGATTATCTTTGCCTTTAGAATTTAACAATTTTATATTATCTAATTTGTCAGTTTTTTCTATAAATATATTAATAGCTTTACTGTAAACTAAATTATATACATTCTCCCCATTGCTACCTGATTTTACTTTTAAAAGTCCATATAGCTTTAGATTTTTAATTGCTCTATCAATTGTTTCTTTTGAGTAAGGCAAATATTTTGCTATAAACTCTCTAGAACACCATAGATGTCCATTATACTTTTTTGTCTTCCTATTCGCATCTAACTCAACTAGCTTTGAATATACTAAGCCATCCCTTTCTCCTAACATTAATAATACATCTGTATTTACAATTAACTTAGGTTTTCCTTGCCCATTTAAAATGGGTCTTAATTTTTCTTTTGCCATATTTTTTTCCTCCTTATATTCTCTATGACCATCAAATTGACTACCTTCTATAATCAATTTAGATATACTTTCTTTTCAGAATGATAACAACTAAGTCATCATTTTGAATACTAAACCGTAATCAAAAGATTACGAAACCCTATTCACTATGACAAAAATATATAATAAATAGAGTAAAATAGAAAAATAGATAGAGAATGGATAAATATATTTTGCTTTGCAAAATATATTTACTGAGCTGATATTCTTCTTTCCTTTTTCCATATGGATTTTTCTCAAAAGAAAAACCCTTAAAGATTAACTATTAATACACAATTAAAATTACACTATAATTCAATAGTGAATAGTTCAGTAAAAATAATCTTATAGATTTCTAAGATTCATTACTGATTTGTATAATAGTTTAATTAAGAGTTTGTATACATCTATGCTAAGTAACTATGACTACAAATTGTCCAAAGACTAGTTTAGTGTCAAGCAGTGAAATAAAATTAACGATTAAAAATCAATGGGAATATTGTATTCCTCCAAAAATAAATTACTACTCTTAATATATAGAACATTAGTTATATAGTTATCCAAAATAATATATATCCTTTTGCCTACAATTAATTATATGATATTTTTATTTTTTTCTAAATCAAAAAATTAAAAAAATAACTTTAAAAGCTATTTTTTTAATTTTTCATTGATATTTCTCAAATATAATTTACTATCCTTTGTGTTTTTAATAATTTCACCAAAGCCATACATGAAAAGAAATGATATAAAACCTAAAGACCATATTAATAATGTATAACCAAAATCAAAAATCTTTGTACAACTGCTATAAGTACCACTACTACAATCATCCTTAACACTAAGAACTAAACCTGCTAAGAGTGAAATAATAAAAAGTATTATTGCTATAATCTGATAAATATTTTTTCTTTCAGTTTGAAAATTTTTTTTAGTAATATCTTTTACCTCTACTTTTTCAAAAAAGTCATCATTCATTGCTTTCACCTCTTTTCTTTTTATATTCAGCATATAGACTAAAATATTTAGTTGATGGAATAATATGCAAATAAACTAAGACATATGATAAATTTGCTATTATATGTTTTATTTTAAATGATTTATATGTAGATTCGTTATAATTTAGATATAAGGAAGATATTAATGCAATTAAATAAATAATTAGTATAATATAAAATAATTTTGTTGGATTTATTAAAAACTTTTTCCTTTTATTGAAAAAGAGAATCCAAAGAAAATAGATAAGTATAATATAAATTATCATAATAAATATTGTTGTGCTATTAAACCATATTAAAGACCATAGCGTTTGAATTACTAGAAAAACAAAATACATCATATTTAATCTTTTTATATTATGCTTTTTATTAAGAGATAATTCGAAAAAATAAATTAGATTACCGAAGATTCCATATCCAATACTAGCAATTATCAATCCAAAGATTATAAATAATTGGCCTTCATCAATTAAATAATCAGCAATAAGAAATCTTGAAATAAAAAAGAAAATTATTGAAAATAACGATATTACAATAGTAATAATAGATAAATCCTTAGGATTATTAATTGTATTTTTCATATGTACCTCCATCAGCAATTAACCTCACACCGTTAATTATACACAAAAAAAAGAAAATAATCAAATCTTAAATTATTTTCTTAGTCTTCCCTATCAATACCATCAAATATATCATCATTAAAAAAATCTTTTATTTTAATATCTAAACCATCACATATTCTTACTATAGTTAATAGCTTTGGATTTTTTGAATTACCTTCAATTAAATTTTGAACTGTACTTTGTGTCAGGCAAGACATACTTGCTAATTTATTAATTGAAATATTCTTTTCTTTACATATATTCAATAATTTTTTTGATATTGCACTAGATATTTTCACATTAACCACCTACAGTTAAATTGTATCAATTATGCTATGAATTCTTTTAACCTTGTGAGGTTATACATTAGAACTGTTAATATTAAGTTTAATATAAAAGAGATTAAATAACTTTAATCTCTTTTTCCTTCTAATACTTTTTCTAGTCTGTCTTTTTCTTTCATAAATTCATTTTTTTCCGTCTCTAAACTTCTTATGTTTTCTAAAACTACTGAAACAAGGCTGTCCAATATATTTAATAATTCTTCCTTATTAGCAATAATATCCTCCTTATTTATCATTTTTATTAGTTTCTCGTTAAAAATATCCATAAGAGAAAGAATAGCTGTTATAGAAACAGAATCAAATAATTCATCCTTGGTAAAACTGACTTTACATTCTTGTATAGAATTAAACAATAAAAAGATACCATTTTCATTTGATTTACTATTGACTATAAAATTAACAGTTTCTTTAATTTTATTTAAATTAACTCTTATATCATTTAAAATCATAATCTTTTTATCTATTAATAAAACGAAACCATTTCCATCCTGTATTACTGTAACTATTTTTCCATAAAATAAACTTGTCACAATTCCAGTAATAACAGCGATAAGAGTTGTAAAAAAAGGTTCAACATCTCCAATAAAAAACTTTAATAATATCCAGGCAAGCCCCAAAGTCATAACTGATGATAAAATAAAAGTTATAAGATAACTACTTTTTAAATCACGATATGCTTTCGAATAGTCTCTCTTCATAATATCTCCTCCTAAAAATAATTATATTATATCAGAATTTAAGAACTTTAGAATTTTTTTTATTATATATTAAAAAAAAAACGAAGATAATCAAATTTTCCTTCGTTTCCTATGTTAACGTCTTCTTTCCCTAACTTTTCTTATTGCCTTAGTTATATTTCCTTTTGTTGATGGGGTCATTTCAGAAGCATACAATCCTAATTTTTCTATAAAATCGATTTCTTTCAAATTTTTATTATTTTTGTAGTATACTGAGTAATCAATAATTTTATTGTTAGCCCTAAGTCTATCAAAAATTTTAACGCATTTGTCATATGTATTACAACTAGGTATTAAAATATCAATTTTCCAAAAGTCAGAAACTGTGTAGTTAATTGATGAAAAATCCATTTCATTAACTATTTTATTTGTAAATCCCAACGTGAAAATTTCCTTCTTAAAATCATTACCCATATTTTTATATACTGCAAATACAGCATTTGTATATGGTTCTAGATTTGCTAACGCAGTGTCTAACTTAAATTTATTACAATTGCTTGCTTGGGAATATATTAACAAATCATATTGTTCCCTTTCCTTAAATAAATTTTCATAGAAATCCGAGTATGAATATCTTATTCGTAAACCTTTTATTTTATCTAAAACCTGATTTGTTAGACTAAAGTCATGACTTTTAATAAAGTCCATCATGTCACTTTGAGTAACTTTATTGTCAAGCGACAAGTTTATATATTTGTCTAATAAACTATTATATCCATATTTTTCAAGTATTTTCTTTATATCATTAGTTTCTATTGTAAAACTTTCATCTTCAATAAATTCATTAAAGATATCATCAATATTTTCATATTTATTTGATTGATTAATGATTATGTATAGTTTGATATCTAGAGAAATAGATATCTTCAAAATTTTTTCGCCAATAATATAAAATAATTCCGTAGTATCCAATTTAATTTTATCAATAAAATCTTTATTGATTCTGTCTTTGATTTTGTCTAATGATAGAATATCTTGTGCTATTAAATCATAAATAATAGAATGATTGCCTTTTTTTATTGTATTTAATAAATTAAAAATATCATCATTTATTTCTATAACAAAAAATATATCATTAATATTAAAATCTAAAATATATTCTTTTAAGTTTTTTATAAACCTTTGGAAATCAGATATAAAATCATCATACACTTCTATGTTTCCATTATTATATAATTCATATTTTTCGTTCAAAGAATGTATTATATTAGCCCTATCAACAGAGTCTGTGTCTTTTCTGAAATTATTATAAAAATTGTAGATATGGTTATTCAAACATGAATCAAATAATATACTTTTATCAATTAGGCTTCTAGATTTCATATAGTTATAAAATTTTTTGTTTCCTAATAATATTATTTTTTTATAAGTGCCAACATACTTATAGCATTCATCATAAATATAATTAAGTCTAATTTCTTTACTTTCTAAATACTCGTTAACAGTGTTTATTTTTTCGGATGTTAGATAATTATATTCTGTATTAATAATAATATCGCTAACACTTTCTTCTGCTAGGGAAAGTAAATTACTTTCATCAATAAAATTATATATGTAAATGTAATAATTTTTATCAATAACTTTAGAGTGAACGTTTTCCTTAATTATTTCTAATATGGCATCACTAACTTTATTTTCACCGACTTTATTTATTACATATTCAATACTACTAGCAACATTATTATCGTTATCAATACTTGTTAAAATACATAATATTATTAATTGTTTTGAATCAAAGGGAACATTTTTATTATTAATATATATACTTTTAGTAAGTATTTTATTTAGCAAATGCTTTATCTCCCTCATCTCTTTAAAATGTGAAATCATCAATCCTATAAAATACTCGCTATTTTCAATATTAAATATTTCAGTTAATTCATCATTTTCTTGAATCATTTTTCCTATATAATGTTTTAAAATTGTTTTTTGATTACTAGAAACAGGCAAAATATAATCAAACATTTTCTTTGGTTGTAGTTCATCGTCATTATCTATTTTATCAATGTCTATCATAAAAATAAATTTTAATGAAATGTTATTTATAAGATTATTTAAAGAATAATATTCATTAAATAAAAGTGAAATTATTTTCAACTGTAAGTCTGTACTTTTAACTCTGTCCAAATCATCAATGATTAAATACAATGTACTATTTTCTGGAATATAATCATTTATTACCTTAAGAAAATTATTTCTACATTTATCAGTATCAAGCATAGGGCTTTGCTCACTTTTGTCCGGTTTATAAAAACCATAACCATACAATACTAATAATACAAAAGTAATTAGCAAAGTTAATGGAAATATTTTTGTAGCACCTTCAAACGCAATATGATATAAACTATCTTCATTATCTAATAAACTTCCATAAATAGTATATATTGAGATAAATCCAATAAGCCATAAAAGAATCCTATCAATTAACTTTTTATATTTTATGTTTTTCTTTAAATTCATAGTTGTATAACTAAATCTTTGATTATAAAAAAGTTTTTCAAATTCATAAGGATTTTTACAAATATCATTTGTTACTTGATTAACAAAATAGCGATGATAATCATTAATTATATTTTCACCGGTTGAATTGATATTCATAAAGTTTATGTTTACAAATATATTAGAATCGTCCTTTATCTCGCTCTCATATAAGTTAACTACACTAGATTTCCCGCTTCCAAATTTACCATCAACTGCTACAAAAATTGCTCCTCTATTGCAAGCCTCTTTTAATTGTAAAACATAAGGATATATATTAAACTTATCTTCATCTTTACAAGAAATAGGTTTTTCTAGTAACACATTGCCTTTATTTTCCTTAGGAGCTTCAGAATCTAATTCTTCATCAAAATTAGCATCTATAATTTTACTTTCTTTACATTCCATAATACACCCTCATAAAAAATGAAGCCAAAGCCAAACGACCTCAACTTCTTCGTACTTAAATTATATCACATTTTCAAAGAATTTGACATATTGTAAATTTAAAAATATAAGTATATTAACTTTCACCACTTATAAACACATCGTGTACTGTTAAAATTCTCCCGTTCCGTATGCAATTTTTATGAGCCTTGTGATACAATATATATATTCACATACTTATACAAAAAAAGAAAAGCCTTATAAATAAAGACTTTCCCACTTTATTTTAATGCTTTCTTAACACACGACTTTATTTGTATTTACTAACCATATTTTAGTATCTAGATTCTCTCTTAAATAGGTTTCATATATTGAAGTATATTCTAAGACTCTTTTATGTTTAACAAGTTCTCTAGCCATTATACTCATGTCTCTTGCACTAGAATAATGATTTGCTATATCTAGGCCGTGAGGGTTTTTAAAATAAGTGTTTTTTAATCCTAATTCACTTGCCCTGTCATTCATCATTTGAACAAACATTTCTTCAGTACCAGCAATCTTTTCAGCAAGAGCAACAACTGCATCATTACCACTTGCTATGGCAATTCCTTTAAATAAGTCCTCAACACTCATTTCTTCGCCAGTTTCCAGTAATATTTGAGATCCACCCATACTAGATGCATTGGCAGAAACTGTAACCATTTCATCCCAACTTATAACACCTTTTTCAATTGCTTCAACAATAAGTAGCATTGACATTATTTTAGTCATTGAAGCTGGCGCTAATTGTTCATCAGCATTGTTCTCATATATAATCTCACCTGTTGATGCTTCAATAAGAATTGCACTTTTAGCATTTGGAGCTAGTGAAACATCTAATGCTCCTACTTTGTAGGGAATTAATAACAACATAATAATAGTAAATATAATTACTTTTTTCATATCACACCTCTAATAGATAATATGAAAAAAGACATATTTCTATGTCTTTTTATTAGCTAAGTATATTAACTATTAATTAATATTTTATTTAATAAAATATTTATTAAATTTATAAACAATGCTTTTAAATTAAATAAAAGAAACCTTTAATATTCACATTATAATGAAACATATAGAACAGGTCTAAAAGAATAACTATTATGTAAACCACCAAAAGTACTACTAAATGTATATAATCCTGCAAATGTTCCATTATTGAAAGCTCCACCTCGTAAAAACCATGTAGCTGATGTAAATGGCATATATGAACTATCATTATACCAAGAAGCACCACTATTTCCTACCCAAGTAGTTCCATTATATCTAGCTATTGAACCACTAGTTTCATACACTGCATCTCCATAAACAGTATTATCATAATCCATCCCTATTCCATTTAATAAATTAGGAACAGGAGTGTTATATCGATCTATATATTTATCTGATAGATTAGTGATATACGCATTTGTAAAACCACTAGTAGCACTAGAATTATTGTAATTAGATAAAGTTCTTTCTATTGCTCCACCAGACATATCGTATATTCCTGTTATATTAAATGTTGTACTTGATTTTACCCCATTTAATGTATTATAAGTATTTAAACATCCAGTAGTCGATCCTCCCTGTGAGACACTATTTGCAGCACACCCTGTCTCATAGTTATTCGCATTATTTATCCATAATTCAGTATTGGCCCCGTACTGGCTTTGAGTAAGGTATGCTACCGCTCCCCATTCGGTATTTTTCATCATATGAGTATCTACTTTGTTAGAATTCCAACCATATACTGGGTTGTTTTTCATATTTAAAACTGCATCAAATGAATTCTTTATATCTATACATCTCCAGCTTGTTGCATTTGGAATAATTTTAACTGTTTTAGAAGAAACATTATCCCCAGTTTCTGGGCATGTTCCATCTCCCATGTAACCATTTAGAACTCCTTCAACAGCAGTTGGCTCATATTTTGCCACCCAGTATCCTAAAATACTACCATTAAAGTCAAATGATGGATGCACAAAGTAGTTATTGCTAGTATCTTTTACTCCTACCTCATATCCATTATTTTCTATCTTAGTTGTATCATCTGTTATATTAGTTGTTCCTTTTAAAAACTTTATATCAATAGTTCCTACTAAACTCGAATGATATCCATTAGTCATCTTATATGCATATCGTGGTATCCATACCCAGTATGACCCATCAGTACTTTTAGCATTAGCCCATTTTTTATTAGCGTAATCATACCAATTAGGATCAGAAGTAGTAGTAGTAATTTCATTATTACTACTATCCCATTTTACTGGTGTCATACCAATTGCTAATACAGGTTTGTTTACTCCCTTTGTTTCATCAAAACCATATACTGAACTATTCATATCATTGCAATTTGTATTATTATATATTTTGCCAGTACCGTCTATGTAATCAACTTTATAGTTATTAATACATAAAGTTGCATTAGTAACTAAATTATTATTTCCTATATACAATATTCCCTTTGTAGGCTTTTTCCCTCTTATATCTAATAAATCAGTTAATTCAGATATATCATGACTTCCTACAGACAAATTTATATCATCAAGTAGCTGATTTTTCATTATCATCTTTTCTACTGCATCTATATAATTTGATGCTGTTAATATGGCTGATTCTTTTTTTGCTTGTTGCACTAAATTATTTACTACTGGCATCGCTATTAAAACTATTACACCTAGTATCAAAATTACTGCTAAAAGTTCTATTAATGTAAATCCACTTCTATCCTTCATATTATCAACTCTACTTCTACTTCTACTTCTTTTCAATAATAGCATGATTTTAATTATTTAGTCAATCATTCTTACCGAACACTATCTAAATTATTTTATTTTTTATAATACAACATTTAATAAGATAGAGTCACAAAATAGCCACACATAAATTATTGCAGAATAAAAAGACATATTTCTATGTCTTTTTATTATATAGGCAATAGTTCACTTTGTTTACAGTACTCTTCTAAAGTAATATTATTAGAATAAATAAAAGTAGCTATCTTTATACCAACATATCTAAAATGCCATGGTTCATACTTATATCCTGTTATGTCCTCTTTATCTTGTGGATATCTCAAGATAAAGCCATACTTATGAGCATTATTAAATAACCAGTTCATTTCTTCTGTTTTTTTTGAAATTTCAGTTACATATTTACCTTCTTTAATAATTGATATATCTATGGCTAAACCAGTTTGATGTTCACT
>JAEWBI010000059.1 GCA_023391185.1 Bacillota bacterium
AGCCTTAACTATTATCAATAATATAATTAAAGCAAAAATTATTCCAATAGCAGTTAGCCCTAATTTAATTAGCTTTCTTTGTTGATCATTCATTTCTGGTTTTTTCATATTTTTTAAATCTTCTAAACTAAATCCCATAGATAACCTCCTATAACAATTCTAGATATATTATATCATGTTATAAAATAAAATAAAATAAAAAAGATGCTTATTTAGCATCTCCCTCAACTAATTCTAAAATAGCAACTAATGCGTCATCTCCACGACGTTCAGTTAATTTTAAAATTCTTGTATAGCCACCATTTCTATTAGCAAAACGAGGAGCTAAGTCATCAAATACTTTTTTGACTGCTTCTGCATCATTTTGTAAGAAAGCTAAAGCTTTTCTACGTGCTACTAAAGAACCATCTTTACCATATGAAATCATTTTATCAACGAATTTACGAGCTTCTTTTGCTCTTGTTTCAGTTGTTTCAATTCTTTCATTCATAATAAGATCTTTAGTTAGATTAGCAAGCATACTTCTTCTATGTTTATTAGTACGTCCTAATTTTCTATAAGCCATATTTATTCCTCCTAACTACTAATCTTCATCGCGAAATTTAAGTCCCATATCTTTAATCTTATCCATAACTTCCTTTAAAGACTTCTTACCTAAATTACGAATTTTCATCATCTCTAGTTCTGATTTTTCTACCAAATCACCTAATGTATTAATATTAGCTCTTTTTAAGCAATTATAAGCCCTAACTGAGAAATCTAAATCATCTATTGATGTTTCTAATCTCTTAAGTTTACTATCCTCTTGTTTAGCAGACATAACACCTGTAGTATCAGCAAGTTCGCTTAAATTTGTAATAATATTTAAATGTTCAATAATTATCTTAGCACCTAAAGCCATAGCTTCTTCTGGTTTTAAAGAACCATTAGTATAAACATCTATTATTAGTTTATCATAATTAGCATCTTGTCCTACACGAGCGTTATCTACTTCATAACTAATTCTTTCAATTGGTGAATATAAGGCATCTATTGGAATGAAACCAATCTTTGCATTTTCTATATGTTGTTTATTTTCATTAGCTGGAACATATCCACGACCACTTGCAACAATCATTTCTATGTCAAGTTTTCCACCCTTAGCTATTGTTGCTATAACTTGATCTTTATTTATAACTTCTACGTCAGCATCACTTTTGATGTCTCCGGCAGTTACAACGCCTTCTTTATCAGCATATAAATGAATTGTTTTTAATCCATCAACATGTTTCTTAAGTACTACGCTTTTCAAATTTAAAACAATAGTTGTTACGTCTTCAACTACGCCTTCGATAGTTTGGAATTCATGCATAACTCCATCAATTCTAACTGCTACAATAGCACTACCTGGCATATTTGATAACATTACTCTTCTAAGAGCATTACCTATAGTTGTTCCAAAGCCTCTTTCTAAAGGCTCTAATTCAAATTTTCCATAGTTATTATTTTCAACATAATCAGTAATCTTAAATACTGGTTTTTCAAAGTTCAACACTTTTATCACTCCTTTTCTTATTATCCACGAGGACGTTTTGGTGGACGACATCCATTATGTGGGATAGGTGTTACATCAGAAATTGAAGTAATTTCTAAACCTGCAGTTTGTAATGAACGGATAGCTGTTTCACGTCCAGAACCTAAACCTTTTACAAATACTTCAACTTTCTTCATACCCATATCTACTGCAGCTTTTCCAGCAGCTTCTGCTGACATACCTGCAGCAAATGGAGTTGATTTCTTGCTTCCTTTAAATCCTAAAGTACCAGCAGAAGCCCAACTTATTGCATTTCCTTCACTATCAGTAATTGTTACGATAGTATTATTGAAAGTTGAATGAACAAATGCTCTACCTTCTGGCACATTTTTCTTAACTTTACGTTTTCTTGGTTTATAAGCCATTTATATAACCTCCTTATTCATTAGTTACAATTATTTTTTCTTATTAGCAACTACTTTACCTTTACCCTTACGAGTTCTAGCGTTTCTATTTGTTCTTTGACCTCTAACTGGAAGTCCTTTTTTATGTCTTACACCTTGGTAAGAATTGATTTCCATTTTAGTCTTGATATTCATGTTAACTTCACGACGTAGATCACCTTCAGTGACATACTTATTAACTTCATCACGAATTTTTGTAATTTCATCATTATCTAAATCTTTAGCTCTTTTATCTGGATTAATTCCAGCGCTTTTTAAGATTTCGTTTGATAAACTTCTACCTATTCCATAAATATAAGTTAATGCGATTTCGATTCTTTTATTATCTGGTACTTCTACACCTTTAATACGTGCCATTCAAACACCTCCTATTAACCTTGTCTTTGATTATGCTTTGGATTAGCACATCTAACTTCTAATCTTCCGTTACGTTTTATAATTTTGCATTTATCGCATATTGGTTTAACTGATGCTCTAACTTTCATATCTTTTCCTCCTACTATTATTTTCGGTAAGTTATGCGCCCACGTGTTAAATCGTATGGTGAGAGTTCAACAGTTACTGTATCGCCTGGTAAGATGCGAATATAATTCATTCGGATTTTACCAGAAACGTGAGCAATTACAGTATGTTTATTTTCAAGTTCTACTTTGAAAATTCCTCCCGGTTTTACTTCTACAACTTTTCCTTGTACTTCGATTGTATCATCTTTTGGCATATTTTCACCTCTTTGTTAAAATTGTATATCCTTCTTTAGTAACAACAACTGTATGTTCATAATGCGCAGATGGTTTATTATCTGCAGTTACAATAGTCCAGTCATCATCAAGAACATATATCTTTGCTGTTCCCATATTAAGCATGGGTTCAATGGCAATGCACATACCTTCTTTTAATAATGGACCTGTCCCAGGTTTGCCATAATTAGGCACATCTGGATCTTCATGAACATGATTACCAATTCCATGGCCAACAAGTTCTTTTACTACTCCAAGATTATACTTTTTAGCATATTTACTGATAGCATATCCTATATCACCAATTCTATTACCTGGCTTAACTTCTTTTAACCCTTCATATAAAGATTGTTCAGTATGCTTCATAAGTAATTCTACTTCCTCACTAACTTTTCCAACTTTATAAGTCCAGGCAGAGTCGCCATGATAACCTTTATAGCAAGCACCAATATCTAGTGTAACTATATCTCCATCTTTTAGTTTGCGACCTGATGGAATTCCATGGACTACTTCTTCATTAATTGAAATACAAATAGTTCCAGGAAATCCATATAGTCCCTTAAAAGAAGGAGTAGCATTTTGACTAATAATAAATTTTTCAGCTAGGCAATCTATTTCTTTTGTTGTAACACCTGGTTTTATATAAGGTATTAAATAATTATGTGTATCGCCAACAATCTTTCCAGCTACTTTCATTAATTCGATTTCTTCTGGTGATTTAATACTTATCATTTCTTATCACTCATAATATCTTCAATTTGTTTGAAGGTATTATCTTTGCCAAAACTAGTATCTACATGATATAAAATATTCTTTTCTTTATAATAATCAATTAATGGTTTTGTTTTTTCTAAATATGTATCAAAACGATTTTCAAAAGTTTCTGCATTATCATCAGCTCTTTTAACAAGTTTTGTACCACATTTATCACAAATTCCACTTATATGAGGCTTCGCTTCTTCTGATATTTCATTAAAAACGCTGCCACAATTAGGACAAGTAACTCTACCAACGATACGATTTTTTGCAACCTCTTTATCTATATCTAAAACAATCACATAGCCTAAATCTTTATTTAGGTTTGCTAGTATTTCTTCGTAGTGTTTAGCTTGTTCGATATTACGTGGAAAACCATCTAATATATAACCATTATTGCAATCTGATTGTAACAATCTCTCTTTTAATAATTCTAAAATTATTTCATCACTAACGAAATGACCTTTAGCCATTTCTTCAGCAATATATTTGCCTCTTTCAGTGTCATCCTGAGCACTTCTCAAGATATCCCCTGTTGATATATGAGGCATGTTGTATTTAGAACTAAGCATCACTGCCTGAGTTCCCTTACCAGCCGCTGGAGGGGCTATAAAAATAATGCTTTTCATTATTTCTTTCTTCCTCTTGTGTAATTACGACTGATAAGTTGACTTTCAATTTGTTTATAAGTTTCTAGTGCAACCCCTACAACAATAAGTAGTCCAGTACCACCAATTTGTACACTAGTTGGTAAATTTGAAAATATACCAAATAGCAATGGTAAAGCTGCAATTATTGCAAGTGCTGAAGCACCAACAAATGTAATTTTCTTAATTATAGTTGATATATAACTAACTGTTTCCTCACCTGGTCTAACTCCAGGAATATACCCACCATTTTTATTTAAGTTATCAGCTAACTCATTTGGTTTTAATTGTATGAAAGTATAAAAGTATGTAAATCCAAATATACATAATACATATAAAATTAAACCAGTAGGAGTAGTCATAACTATCCATTTATTTATAAACAAAGTTATTGAATCATTTTTAATAAATGATGCAAGTATTGATGGAATTGAAATTATTGCTGATGCAAAAATTACAGGTACAACATTAGTAGAATTTAATTTGAATGGAATATAACTTTGTCTTCCACCATAACTACTAACTGATTTATTTGCATATTGAATAGGTATTCTTCTTTCTGCTGTTTCTTCATATACGATGCCTAAAACTACGGCAATATATACAACAACAAACAATGTAAACATAACAACACCTAAAGATATTGCTTGTACTGTTGCTGAAGTATCAACTAATGAAGTAAACGCTGTATAAAACATATTAGGCAAACTTGCAAGTATACCTGCCATGATTATAAGTGAAATTCCGTTACCAATCCCTTTTGCAGTTATTTGATCTCCTAACCATAATAGGAATGCTGTTCCTGCTGTAAGAATTACAGCATATTCTAGATATTGAATAGGAGTTCCATCACTTACAAATGCAAATGAGTAAACATATCCTTGTACAAATGCTAGCATTATTCCTAATACTCTTGTTATTTGATTAATCTTTGTTCTTCCTGAAATTCCTTGCTTAGATAATTCAGTAAAATATGGAATAATATCCATAGAAAGTAACTGAATTATAATTGATGCAGTGATATATGGCATAACACCAAGAGCAAATATAGAGAATTTCTCCATTGCTCCACCACCCATGGTATTTAATAATTCAAGAAACCCTAAATTACCTAGTGAATTTTTTCCAATTCCTGGAACAATAATAGCTGTTCCCAACTTAAAGATGAACAAAGCTGCAAGAGTAAACAAAAGTTTCTTTTGTAAATCTTTATTCTTGCGATTGAATATTTGCTTAACTGTTGCAAACATACTAGATCACCTCAGCTTTTCCACCTAATTTTTCTATTTGTTCTTTAGCTACACTTGAGAATTTGTGTGCTTGAACTGTTATTTTCTTTTCTAAAGTACCATTTCCTAATACTTTGATACCATCTATTTGATTTTTAACTAATCCCATTTCTTTTAGTATTTCTGGTGTAATTACAGTATTGTCTTCAAACTTATTTAAATCACTTAAATTAATAATAGCATACTCTGTTTTAAATTTTGCATTAGAGAATCCTCTTTTTGGTAATCTTCTGAATAATGGTAATTGTCCACCTTCAAAACCTGGTCTAACTCCACCACCACTACGAGCGTTTTGTCCTTTATGACCTTTACCAGCAGTTTTACCTGTTCCTGAACTTGTACCACGTCCAATTCTTTTACGAACTTTAGTAGATCCTTCGGCAGGATACATTGAATTTAACTTCATTAGTATAACTCCTCAACTTTTTTACCACGTAATGCAGCAACTTCTTCAGCTGTTTTTTGAACTCTTAATGCTTCTAATGTAGCGAATGCCATATTAATTTTTGTATTTGAACCTTGTGATTTAGATAAAATGTCTTTAACTCCTGCTAATTCTAGTACAGCTCTAACTGGTCCACCAGCTTTAACTCCTGTACCTTTAGATGCTGGTTTTAACATAACCTTACTAGCACCTCTTACACCAATTGCTTCATGTGGAATAGTTCTGCTATCAACGATAGCTACTCTTACTACGCTTTTTGTTGCAGCTTGTTCGGCTTTCTTTATTGCATCTGGTACTTCGTTTGCTTTACCAGTTCCAATACCTACTTGCCCGTTTCTGTCTCCAACAGCTACAGTAGCAGAGAAACGGAAATGACGACCACCTTTTGTTACTTTTGTAACACGACCAATATTAATGATTTCAGTATCATACATTTTTGGTCTTGGTTCTCTTCTTCTAGTTTCCTTTTCCATCTAGATTCCTCCTCTTAGAATTCTAATCCATTTTCACGTGCTGCTTCAGCTAATGCTTGAACACGTCCATGATATAGGTATCCACCTCTATCAAAAGTTACCTTAGTAATATTAGCTTTTTTTGCTCTACTTGCAAGTAATTCTCCTACTTTTTTAGCAGCTTCAACATTGCTACCATTTTCAATCTTTAATTCCTTATCAATTGAAGAGGCACTTACTAATGTAACGGCATTTTCATCATCAATGATTTGTGCAAATATATTACTATTTGATCTAAACACATTAAGTCTTGGAACTTCTTTAGTACCAACAACTTTTGCTCTAATACGAGCATGTCTAGCAAGACGCATATCATTACGAGATACTTTTTTAATCATAAGTATTACTCTCCTTTACTCTTTATTATTTAGATGCTTTCTTTCCTTCTTTACGACGAACTACTTCATCTTTATAACGAATTCCTTTTCCTTTGTAAGGTTCAGGTTGTCTTATCTTTCTAACGTTAGCAGCAAATTCTCCTACTAAGCATTTATCAATTCCTTTAACACTTAATTCAGTATTACTTGGAACTTCTAGAGATAAACCAGTAGGAATTGTTACTTCAACAGGATGAGAATAACCAGCAGTTACTACTAATTTTCCATCTTTTAAAGCAAAACGATACCCAACACCGATTGACTCTAATCCTCTTTCATATCCCTTTGTAACACCAACTATCATGTTATTGATATTAGCATTTGCTGTTCCATGAAAGTTCTTAACTGTATCATCTTTTCTTGTTAATGTTAATTCATTACCTTCAATATTTACAGTAATATCTTTATGTATTTCAGTAGAAAGTTCACCTTTAGGACCACTTACTTTAACAATATTACCATCGATAGATATTGTAACATTTTCAGGTATTGTAATTACTCTATTACCAATACGACTCATATTAATCCTCCTCTTGCCTTCTACTGATTACCATACGTAAGCTAAAACTTCGCCACCTAATGATTGTTTTTTAGCATCTTTACCAGTCATAACACCATTTGATGTAGACATAATAGCGATACCTAAACCATTAAGTACAGTAGGCACTTCTTCAGCTTTCGCATACACACGTAATCCTGGCTTAGAAATTCTTTTTAAACCAGTTATAACACGTTCTTTCTTTTCACCGTATTTTAAACTTAATACAATTATATTTTGAACGTTGTTTTTCTTAACTTTGAAATCAACTACGAATCCTTCTTCTTTTAAGATTCTAGCTATTTCTAACTTCATTTTTGAAGCAGGCACTTCAACTTCTTTATATCGCATTTGATTTGCATTACGAATTCTTGTAAGCATATCTGCGATTGGGTCAGTTACTACCATATTTTTGTCCTCCCTTCAATTACCAGCTTGATTTAGTCACACCTGGTATTTGTCCTTTATAAGCTAATTCTCTGAAACAAATACGGCAAATTCCATATTTTTTAAGTACTGAATGTGGTCTACCACATCTTTGACAACGAGTGTACTCACGTACTTTAAACTTTGGTTTACGATTAGCTTTTACAATCATGCTCTTCTTAGCCATAATATTCCTCCTAGATTATTTCTTAAATGGCATACCAAAACCTTTTAAAAGATCATAAGCTTCTTCATTAGTTTTAGCAGTAGTTACCATAACGATATCCATACCACGTACTTTTACAACATTATCATATTCTATTTCTGAGAAAATTAATTGTTCTGTAAGTCCTAAAGTATAGTTTCCTCTACCATCAAAAGACTTGTTTGATATACCACGGAAATCTCTAACACGAGGTAATGTAATACTAACTAATTTATCTAAGAAATTATACATATTTTCCCCACGTAATGTTACTTTACATCCAATAGCTTGATCTTCTCTTAATTTGAAACCAGCTATAGCTTTTTTAGCTTTAGTTGCTACTGGTTTTTGGCCTGTGATAATTTCCATATCTTTCATTGCAGCATCTAATAATTTACTATTAGTTGTTGCATCACCAACACCCATATTAACAACTATTTTTTCTAATTTTGGTACTTCCATAACACTAGTATAGTTATATTTTTCTTTTAAACTTGGTACAATTTCATTTTTATATTTTTCTTTTAGGCGGTTCATAATTACCCTCCTTCCAATTAATCGATAGTAGAGTTAGATTTTTTAGAAACTCTAACTTTCTTACCGTTCTTATCTGTTGTATGTCCAATTCTACTTGCTTTCCCAGTTTTTGGGTCAACTATCATTGCATTAGAAGCACTAATTGGGGCTTCCATCTCAACGATACTTCCAGCAGCTTGTCCATTTGGTTTAACATGCTTTTTAGCAACGTTAACTCCTTCAATAACGATTTTATTTTCGTCACGAAGAATTTTAGTAATTTTACCTTCTTTACCTTTGTCTTTTCCAGCAACAACTACTACTTTATCTCCTGTTTTAAAGTTCATATGTTTACCTCCCAACTATAACACTTCTTTAGCAAGTGATATAATTTTCATAAAATCTTTTTCACGTAATTCACGTGAGATTGGTCCAAATACACGAGTTCCAATAGGACTCTTATCATCTTTAACAATAACGCAAGCATTATCGTCAAACTTAATATAAGATCCATCTTCTCTTCTTAGACCAAACTTTGTTCTTACTATTACAGCTTTAACAACTTTTCCTTTACCTACTGTACCATTAGGAGTTGCTTTCTTAATAGTTCCAACAACTATATCACCAATATTACCAGTTTTTACTTTGCTTCCACCAAGAACTCTAATTACTGAAAGTTCACGAGCTCCTGAATTATCTGCTACTTTTAAACGGCTCTCTTGTTGAATCATATATTAATCCTCCTTATCAGCTTGCAACTATAAAATAATTGCTTTTTCTACGATTTCTACTAAACGAAAATGTTTAGTCTTTGATAATGGTCTTGTCTCCACAATACGAACAGTGTCGCCTACTTTAGCAACATTTTTTTCGTCGTGTGCAGCATATTTTTTAGAATATTTAATACGTTTTCCATATAAAGTATCTTTTTTGTAAGTTTCTACTAAAACTGTAATAGTTTTGTTATTTGTAGCACCAACAACTTTGCCTACTAATTCTTGTTTTCTTTCCATAGTATCCTCCTAGTTATTTAATTCTCTTTCGCGTAATATTGTTTTCATACGAGCAACTAGTTTTCTTAACTCTTTAATACGAGCTGGATGCTCAAGATTTCCTGTAGCTTGGCTAAAACGTAAATTAAATAATTCTTCTTTATATTCTTCAATTTTTTTGGTGATTTCTTCGTTTGTTAAATCTCTAATTTCTTTGTTATTCACAAGCTTCACCACTTTCTTTTTTTACAAATTTACATTTGATTGGTAATTTATGCATAGCTAAACGTAATGACTCACGAGCTGTTGCTTCATCAACACCACCAATTTCAAACATAATTTTGCCTTTTTTAACAACTGCAACCCATTTTTCTGGTTGACCTTTACCTTTACCCATACGAGTTTCTAAAGGTATTTTTGTTAATGATAAGTGTGGAAATATGTTAATCCATACTTTACCACCACGTTTCATATAACGAGTCATTGCAACACGAGCTGCTTCAATTTGATTTTGAGTAATCCAAGCACCTTCCATTGCCATTAATCCGTATTCACCAAAATGTAATTCAGTATTACCTTTAGCTACTCCATCATAATGTAGGCGGTGTGGACGACGGTATTTAGTTCTCTTTGGAATTACTGCCATCGATATTACCTCCCTTGTTTTTCTTTTCAGGAAGAATTACGCCTTTATAAATCCATACTTTTACACCAATTTTACCAAATGTAGTATTAGCTTCTTTATGAGCATAATCAATATTTGCTCTTAATGTATGAAGTGGAGTATTGCCTTCTGTATATCCTTCAGTTCTTGCCATATCAGCTCCACCTAAACGACCTGATACAGAAGTTTTAATTCCTTTTGCTCCAGCTTTAATAGCGTTTCTAATAGCTCTTTTTTGAGCGATTCTAAATGAAACTCTGTTCTCAATTTGATGAGCGATATTTTCTGCTACTAATGCAGCATCAATATCAGGGTTCTTTACTTCCATAATAGAAATTTGAATATTTTCTTTTACTAATTTATTTAACTCTTTAGTTAACTTTTCAATTTCATCACCACTATGACCAATAACAACGCCTGGTTTAGCAGTATTTATAATAACATTAGTCTTTTCAACGTTTCTTTCAATAAGAATGCTTGAAACTGCTGCGTCTTTTAATTTGTTTTCTAAAAACTTACGGATTTTAACATCATTATTTAAGTATTTAGCGAAATCTTTGTTTCCAGCATACCATTTTGATTCCCAAGTTTTGTTGATTCCCATTCTAAGTCCGACTGGACTAACTTTTTGACCCATCAGTTTACCTCCTTTGCTCTAATTTTTTTCACTTACGACAACAGTAATATGACTAGTTCTTTTCATAATAGGATCTACGTGTCCACGAGAACCCATTCTAGCTCTTTTCATTGTTTGTCCTTCATTTATAAATGTTTCTTTAATAAATAATTTGCTTTTATCTAAACCTAAATTATTTTCTGCATTTGCAACTGCTGAAGTTAATACTTTTCTAATTAATCTTGCAGCTTCTTTATTTAAGTTTGCTAATATTCTATCTGCTTCTATAACACTCTTGTTACGAATTAAATCTATAACTAAACGAGCTTTACGAGGTGCAATTCTAACAGTTTTTGCAACCGCTTTTGCTTCCATTTTAGTCCTCCCTTCTGGTTAACTATTTTTCCTTGTTATCGCCATGTCCACCAAACTTACGTGTAGGAACGAATTCACCTAATTTGTGTCCAACCATATCCTCTGTAACATAAACAGGAATAAAATCCTTCCCGTTATGTACAGCGAAAGTAAGACCTATAAAATTAGGGAAAATTGTAGAACGACGAGACCAAGTTTTAATTACTTCCTTTTTTGGTGCAGCGCTAACTACTTCAACTTTTTTAGCTAGTGATTCATCAATAAAAGGTCCTTTTTTTAAACTTCTTGCCATTTAAACCATCCTTTCACTATTTTCCACGACGGACAATTAGTTTGTCTGAAGCGTTTTTCTTTTTACGTGTTTTAGCACCCAATGCTGGTTTACCCCAAGGAGTAACAGGCCCTTTACGTCCGATTGGAGCGCGACCTTCACCACCACCATGTGGATGGTCATTAGGATTCATAACTGAACCACGAACTGTTGGTTTAATACCCATATGTCTTTTACGACCAGCTTTACCAATTTTTACTAATTCGTGATCTGCATTTCCAACTTCGCCAATAGTAGCTCTGCAAGTACTTAATACTTTTCTAACTTCACCACTTGCTAAACGAAGTAATGTATATCTTCCTTCACGTCCTAATATTTGAACACTTGAACCAGCTGAACGAGCCATTTGGCCACCTTTACCAGCTTTTAATTCAACATTGTGAACCATAGTACCTTCTGGAATATTTGATAGTGGACAGCTGTTACCAACTTTAATATCGATATTGTCGCCACTTTCTATTTTATCTCCAACTTTTAAATTTCTTGGAGCAATGATGTATCTTTTTTCACCATCTGTATAAGTTATTAAAGCAATGTTAGCAGTTCTGTTTGGATCGTATTCAATCGCAGTTACTGTTCCGGCAATACCATCTTTATTTCTTTTAAAATCAATAATACGATATTTTCTTTTTGCACCGCCACCAATGTGTCTAACAGTAATCTTACCTTGATTATTACGTCCACCCTTCTTTTTAAGTGTAACAACTAATGATTTTTCTGGAGTTGTTTTTGTAATTTCATCGTTGATTAAAGTAGACATTCCACGAGTACCATTAGTCATTGGTCTATATGTTTTTATTGCCATGATTTATCCTCCTAACAATTGTTAAAGTTCAATTGAACTTCCTTCTTTTAATTTAACTATTGCTTTCTTTACTTTATTTGTTGTACCAGTATAACGTCCAACTCTTTTTTTCTTAGGGCGAACATTTACTGTATTTACATTTTCAACTTTAACATTGAAAATTGCTTCTATAGCTTGTTTTATTTGTGTCTTATTAGCCTTTGTATCAACACTGAATGTATATGTGTTAGCATTTTGTGCTAAATCAGCAGATTTTTCAGTGACGATAGGTGCCTTAATAATATTTCTATGATTTTCCATTAAACAAGCACCTCCTCAATAGCTTTAACAGCTTTTTCAGTGATTATCATATTGTCAGCAGCTATTACATCATATGTATTGATTTCATTTGCTTCTAGCAATACTATTTCTTTAATATTTCTTGTAGCTAAAATGATATTATCTGTTAATTCATCAACTACTAATAATACTTTTTTATTAGCTTTTAAGTTATTTAAAATACTTAATGCTTCTTTTGTCTTTGGTGTTTCGATATTGAAATTATCAACAATGATCATTTCGCTTTCGATTACTTTATATGCTAAAGCAGATTTTAAAGCTAATCTTCTTTCTTTTCTGTTCATTTTTTTAGCGAAGCTTCTTGGATGTGGTCCAAATACTACTCCACCACCAACCCAATGTGGAGCTCTAATAGATCCTTGACGAGCACGTCCGGTACCTTTTTGCTTCCATGGTTTGATTCCACCACCGCTAACATCACTACGAGTTTTTGTAGCAGCAGTTCCTTGTCTTTGATTATTGCGTGCTAATGTTAATGCGTCATATAAGACAGCATCATTTGGTTCAATTCCCCAAACATTTTCATTTAAAGTAATATCTCCTACTTTTTCACCTTTAATATTTAAGACAGTTTGTTTTTTCATTTACTTGTCCTCCCTGCTTAGTTTTCAGAAGCAACTTCTGTTGTTTCTTTTTCTATTTCTGGTGTTTCTAAAGTAGCAGATTCTGTAACGTAAGAAATTAATTCTTCTCTTTCGTTTACTTTACCTGGAGTCTTAACAGATGACTTAATAGTTACTAATGATTGTTTAGCTCCTGGAATATTTCCTTTTACAAGAATTAATCCATTTTCTAAATCAGTAGCAATAATTTCAAGATTTTGAATAGTTACTGTTAAAGAACCCATATGTCCTGGTAATTTTTTACCTTTAAAAACACGCATTGGTCTCATAGTTCCCATTGAACCTGGTTTTCTATGATAATGTGATCCGTGACCCATAGGTCCGCGGCTTTGATTATGACGTTTAATAACGCCTTGGAATCCTTTACCTTTAGTGATTCCAGTTACGTCAACGATTTCGCCTTCAGCGAATACATCAGCAGATATTTCTTGACCTAATGTAAAACCGTTAACATCTACACCTCTGATTTCTTTAAAGAAGCGCTTAGGTGTTGTGTTAGCTTTATTGGTATGACCAATTGAAGCTTTTGTCGTATTTTTTTCTTTTGAATCGCTAAAACCTAATTGAATAGCTTCATAACCATCGTTTTCAGTTGTTTTGATTTGTGTTACCACATTCTTGTCAACTTGAACTACAGTTACTGGAACTAATTTACCAGATTTAGTGAATACTTGAGTCATTCCAATTTTACGACCTAAGATTCCTTTTACCATAATATTTCCTCCTAATATTTTTTTACTAGCCTACTAGTAATTAATTTGAATATCCACACCACTTGGAATTTCAAGATGAGTTAATGCATCTATAGTTTCCTTACTTGGGTTTGTGATATCAATAAGTCTTTTATGTGTTCTCTTTTCAAATTGCTCACGTGAATCTTTGTATTTGTGAACAGCTCTTAGAATAGTGATTTTTTCAACTTCTGTTGGTAGAGGTACAGGACCGCTAACTTCACCACCAGTTCTCTTAACTGTTTCAACAATTTTTGCACATGCGCTATCTAAACTTTTGTGTTCAAATGCTTTTAATTTGATGCGAACTTTTGTTTTAGACATAATGGTATCCTCCTTTCGTCTATATCCAGTATAGACTCGCTCCGTGTAAAAACCCGATTGTTGATTATAGTGTTTTACAACTTAACCTGGCGTATCGGCAACCTTACACATCTACGCGTGCCACACATACAAAAGTATACTAGAAAACATATTAAAATGCAACACTTTTTTAATAAAATGAGCAATTTTGTTTGTTTTTAAAAAAAATCAAAGAATTTCATTTTAATTTAAAAATATGGTAAAATAAAAATATGGTAAATAGAAAGAGGTTATAAAATAATGAAAGTAACAATTTTAGGTGCAGGAGCATATGGAATAGCGCTTTCTTTGATGTTTAACGAGAATAACTGCGATATAACTTTATGGGAAAAGTTTGATGATATCGCTAGTAAATTAAGAAAAACAAGAATCAACGAAAGAGTATTGCCAAATATAGAGATTCCCCAGAATATTAAAATATTAAGTGATTTAAAAGAAAGCGTAACTGACAGTGAACTTATAGTTATGGCAGTTCCAGCTGGTTTTGTTGATGAGGTATCAAAAGAACTTGCAAATTATATAAAAAAAGATCAACATCTTTGCATAGCAACCAAAGGAATAGAACAAGATACATGCCTTTTTATAAACGATGTTGTAGAAAAATATATAAAAAATAAGAATATCGCTGTTATTTCCGGTCCTTCTTTTGCTGTAGATATAGCGAACTATGCACCTATCGGGCTTACGCTTGCGACAAAAAGCAAAACCACTTCTAACATACTACATGAAAGTCTAGAAAATAACACATTGAAATTACGTGATACAAATGACCTAATTGGAACTGAAATATGCGGTTCAATAAAAAATGTGATTGCAATTGCAGCCGGAATTATTGATGGCATGGGTTTGCCAGAATCAACACAAGCAATGCTTATAACAGAATCACTACATGATATAAAAGAACTTATTAAAGCGTTAGGAGGAGATGGCAAAACTATTCTTTCTTTCGCTGGTTTTGGGGATTTATTACTTACATGTACCAGCACAAAAAGCCGAAACTTTACTTTTGGACGAATGTTAGGGAGTGGAGTAGAAAAAGATAAAATAGACCTTTATATAAAAAATACTACTATTGAAGGACTATATACTTTAAAATCAATCCATAAGTTAATAAAAAACAAAAGAGTTGATATCCCAATTATAGATTTAATACATGATATTGTATTTTATGATAAAGACCCTAATGAGATAAAAGAATTTTTAATCAAAAAAAAATAACCTATTCGGTTATTCTTTTTTATTTATTTATCTATTTATTATTTAACAAATGGAATTAAAGCCATAAAACGAGCTTTTTTAACTTCATTTGCAATATGTCTTTGATGTTTAGAGCATGCACCAGTGATTCTTCTTGGTAAGATTTTACCTTTGTCAGCACTAATATATTTTCTCATTACTTCAACATCTTTATAATCTACAGATTTACCTGCACACATTTGACATATTTTTTTCTTTTTTCTATAAAATTCTGCCATTTCTTTTCCTCCTTATTAATCTAGGAAGTTATCATCTATTGAAACACTGTCTCCAAAATCAGCAAATGGATCATTATCCACATTAACATTATTCTTTGGAGCACTATTTGTTTGATAATCATATGGACTAGGTCCTGATGATTGATTACTACTAGATGAAGTTGCAGTACGTTGACTCTTACTCTCTAAGAAGTTAACTTGATCTGCTATTACCTCAGTAGTATATCTTTTGTTGCCGTCCTTATCATCGAAACTTCCTGTTTGAATTCTTCCTTCTACTGAAACTAAACTACCTTTGTCTAAATATTGACAAATGTTTTCAGCTTGTTTTCTCCAAGCAACTACTGTAATAAAATCAGCTTCTCTTTCACCTTGAGCATTACTAAAGTTTCTATTAACAGCCAAAGTGAATCTTGTAGTAGCTAAACTATTACTTGTTGTACGAAGTTCAGGTTTGGTAGTTAATCTACCAATTAAACATACTCTATTCATTATGCACCTCTATTAGTCTTCTAGTTTAGTAATTAAATGACGTACAATATCATTACTAATTAAAGCTAAACGATCAAATTCCTTTATTGCCTTGTCACTATTAGTTTCTAAATTAATTAAGAAATAGTAACCATTCTTGAAATTTTTAATTTCATAAGCAAGTTCTTTTTGACCCATGTCTTTAAAATTAGTAACAGTAGCATCGTTAGAAGTCAAGACAGTTTCAAAATTTTTAGCAACTTTCTTAATTTCATCTTCGCTTAAAGTTGGTCTAACAATAAACATGATTTCATATTTTCTCATTTTTCACACCTCCTTGTGGTCTATCGGCTTCGTCTGAAGCAAGGAGTAAATTAATACTCGCCTTAGATTATAACAAAAATATTTGCTTTTGTAAACACTTTTAAACGTTAAATCTAAAGTGACAAATATCTCCATCTTGCATCTCGTATTCTTTTCCTTCAAGACGCATTTTTCCAGCCTCTCTTACAGCTTTCTCACTACCATTTTTTTCAAGGTCATCATAACTCATTATCTCTGCCCTAATAAAACCTCTTTCAAAGTCACTATGAATTATTCCGGCACAGGCAGGAGCTTTCATTCCTTTTTTAAAAGTCCATGCGCGGCATTCATCTGTACCAGCAGTAAAATAAGTTGCTAAACCTAATAAATCATATGTAGCATAGATTAATTTATCAAGTCCACTTTCTTTTATTCCTAAATCTTTCAAAAAATCTGTTTTGTCTTCATCAGATAATTCACTTAATTCAGATTCAATCTTTGCGCAAACTGTAACAACTGTTGCATTTTCACTTGAAGCATACCCACGAACCATGTCAACATATTCATTCCCATCGCTAATTAAATCTTCCTCACTTATATTAGCCATATATATCATTGGTTTTAAAGTAAGAAAATTAAATGGTCTTGCTATTCTTAGTTCATCTTCATCCAAAACAATTCTTCTTAGTGGTAAATTTTGTTCAAGTGCTTTTTTTGCCTTATCTAAAAAGGCAACCTCTTCTACTGTTTCTTTATCTTTTGACATAGAAGCTTTTTTACCAATTCTATTTATTCTATTGTCAATTACTTCAAGATCAGCAAGAATTAATTCAATATTTATAATATCTATATCTCTTATCGGATCTACACTATTTTCAACATGAATTATATTTTTATCATCAAAGCATCTAACTACTTCTACTATAGCATCAACATTTCTTATATGTGATAAAAACTTATTACCAAGTCCTTCACCACTAGAAGCACCTTTTACAAGTCCGGCAATGTCAGTAAATTCATACGCTGTTGGAACCAAACTTGCTGGCACATATAAATCATTTAAAAAATCTAAACGCTTATCTGGAACAGTAACTACCCCTACATTTGGATCAATAGTAGCAAATGGATAATTAGCTGCTAATATATTTTTCTTTGTTATTGCATTAAATAAAGTTGATTTACCGACATTTGGCAAACCGACAATTCCTGCTGTTAAACTCATACACATTCCTCATTTCGTTTATATTATAGCATATAAAAATATATTAAGAAATAAAAAAAGATGATTGCTCATCTTTATAATGTTGGATGAATTCCTGGACCTATTGGAAGACCAATGACATACCAACCAACTAATATCAATAACCATAGACCTGCAAATAATAACATTGTAGGCATTACAATTCTTAATGTACCAAAAACTGTAATTTTAACATTTTCTTTAGTATTATATTTTTCTAAAAAAGCTAGCATTATCATATAATATGCAAAAAATGGAGTGATACTTTTTCCAATTCCATCGCCAACTCTAAATACGAATTGAGTGAAGTTTGGAGCAATATTTGATCTCATCATAAGTGGTACCATTATAGGAGAGATAATCCCCCATTTTGTTATCGCTGATGGTATTAATATTGACATGAATATAACCGCAATAAAGAAAGTTACTAATAATGGCAACCCAGTAAAAGGTAATGAACTTATTAAAGTAGTTAACTGGCATGCTATAACCTTTCCTAGGTTTGTCCATTCAAGAATACCAATCATTTGAGAAACAAAAAATAATAAAACAAATAAGTATCCTAAGTTCTCAAAGTTTTTTGATAATCCTACACTATATTCTGTACTATTTTTTATATTACCTGATACAAAACCATAGATAAAACCACAAATCATTGTGATACCTAATAGTATAAATGTAAATCCTTGGTAAAACGGTGATGAAGCACCTAATAATTGCTCAACATATGAGTTTCCTTCTCCAAGTAAAACTCCTGAACCAGGTAATCCCGGAATGATCATATATGCAATTATTATAATCAACATAATAAAAGCCATATTACTATAATACAATGCTTTTTTTGAAACGATTATTTCGTCATCCTCAGGAATGCTGCTTTTTGGAACTTTTTTATCTAAAAAATTATGAATAATGAAAATACCAACAAATGCTAATATAAATGTACTAACAAACATTATATATGAATTTGAATTCAAAGCATAAACGAAGTTCTTATCTACATCTATAATAGCAGCTTGTTGTGTGAGTGCCCCTAAAAGGACTTCTTCATTATTATAAACAAATCCTGTTCCATATCCAATAGTAATTCCAATAAAAACTGTCAATATTCCTAGTAAAGGCTTTCTACCGATAGTTTGGTATAAAATGGGAACTACTGGAAGTAAGAATATATAACTGTAATCTCCAAAAAATGAACTACTAATACCAACTAGCAAAATCAAAAATGTCAAAAATTTAGGATTGATTTTGTTTAAAGGTCTAAATATTGCTTTAAATATACCGCTTGCTTCACCTATACTTACTGTTATTAAAGAAATAATTAGCAAAACAAGTGGTTGGAAAATTTGTAAATTTGTAATTATATTATTTAATATATATTTTATACCATCTTTTGTTAAAATATTATTTACTGTAACTACAGATGTTTCTAATGAATTTTTTACAATACTCGTTTGTTCAGCATCAATTTGTAATAATGAAAAAACCGCACTAGTTATAATAATTATAAAAGTTAACAATATAATTGCTATAACAGGACCAAGCATCTTTTTATTCTTTTTGTTTTTTCTCATGCTTTCCTCCTAAAAGTTAATTATTTTTTTGACTTTCTTATTAAATTCGATTCTAGGCATCATAATACTTCTTCCACAAGCAGTACATTTAATCTTTATATCTGCACCAACTCTAATTATTTCCCATTCATTATTACCACAAGGATGGGCTTTTTTCATCATAACAATGCTTCCTAATTTATATTCCTTATCCATTATGTACCACCAATTGACTATAAGGAATTGAAATATCATTTTTATCTAATTCTATTTTAACTTCACGTTTTATTATTCTTTGAATTTCGTATTGTTTATTTGAAACGGTCGCAACTGTTATTCTATAGGTTATTGAAGAAGTCCCAAGATCATTCACACCAAGTAATTCAACAGGACCTGTTAAATTTTCTAACTCGTTTGATAATCTTTCACATAATTTTGTCAAAACTTTTTCAACTTTAATTAAATCAGATTCATAGGCAACACCTACATCTACTACCGCAAGAGAATCATCTAAAGTATGATTTACAACTTCTGAAATGTTTCTATTAGCAAATATTTTGATTTCTCCTGTATATGCTTTAACTCTTGTTGTTTTTAAAGTAAGAGCAATTACTTCGCCTTTAAAACCACTTACAGTAATGGTATCACCAATTCTATATTGACCTTCAAGCATTATAGTAATACCAGCTACAAAATCTTTTAATATATCTTGTAAAGCTAATGCAAGGACAGCTGTGAAAACACCAAGAGAAGCTAGTATAGATTTTGTATCAATGCCATAAACATCAAGTATAAGCATTATTACTATAACTATTACAAAAACTTTAACAACATTTATAAATAATGATTGAATTGTAATTAAACGCTTATTATCTATACCTCTAGCTTTTAGCTTAAATAATTTTTTGATAATTTTTTTTAGTATTTTATATATAATAAACGCAATAATAACTATTATGACTGGTGCCATAAACTCTTTTACTAATATTTTTTCTATCATATTATTGCTCCTTAATATTCAATATTTCAAGAATACGATTTAAATCATTTATATTATTAAAACTAATTTCTATTCTTTTTTCTTTTATTTTTACTTTTGTATCCAATTTTTCTCTAAAAATATCTTCAACATATTTATATTCAGAAGAACTATTTCGATTTTTTCTTTCCATCTTTACTTTTTTTAGCATTTCTGGATTATTTGAAATACTTTCTACTTCTCTTACTGGTAACTTTTGATCAACAATTTGAGTTGCTAACCTTAACATTTCTTCTTCAGATTCTAACTTACTTATTACCCTAGCATGACCCATAGTTATTTCTTCTTTTATAATCATTTGTTGAATCTCTTTTGGCAATCTTAAAAGACCAATTATATTAGTAATGTGACTTCTACTTTTACCAACTTTTCTTGCAAGCTCATCTTGAGTTAAATTCAATTTATCTAACATTGCTTTATATGCAATAGCTTCCTCAATTGCACTCAAATTCTCTCTTTGCAAATTTTCTAATAAAGCTATTTCCATCATTTGTTCATCTGTAAATGATCTAATTATTGCTGGAATTGTATCTCTACCCGCTAATCTAGATGCACGACATCTTCTCTCACCAGCTATTATTTCATAACCTTTTATACTCTTTTTAACTATTATTGGTTGAAAAACACCATGATTTCTTATGGATTCAGACAACTCTTTTAATGCTTCATCATCAAATCTTTTTCTTGGTTGATATGGATTTGGACGCAAATCATCAAGAGGAATTTCAACAATTTCTTCACTGCTAGCAGTTTCATAAATTTTCTTCTCAATACCTTCTAAATCTAAAGTTTCAGTATTAAATAGTTCCTCTAGGCCTCTACCTAAAGCTCTTTTTCTATTTTCCATTTCTTGCAATCACTTCCTTTGCTAAGCTCAAATACGCTTCAGCACCTCTGTTATTAGAGGCATAATATATTATTGGTTTGCCATGACTTGGAGCTTCAGACAACTTTACTAACCTTGGTATGATTGTGTCATATACTCTTTCCTTAAAATAACCTCTAATATCTTCAACAACTTCTAATCCTAAACAAGTACGGCTGTCTAACATAGTAAGTAATACCCCCTCAATATCCAAATGAGGATTTAAATTCTTTTGAGCTAAAAGAATTGTGTTTACTAATTGAGCAATTCCCTCTAATGCAAAGAACTCACACTGAACTGGAATTATTACTGAATCTGCAGCTGTTAGAGCATTCGTAGTAAGAATACCCAAACTTGGAGGGCAATCTATTATTACATAATCAAATATTTCTTTAGCGATATCTAAATATTTTTTTAATTGTCCACCTTTATTAAAACTCGAATCTTGCCTACTTCTTTCAACAAGTTCGATATCAATACCTGCTAAATTTATAGTTGCAGGCAATATATATAAATTTTTAAATTTTGTTTTAAGGATTGTATTGTCTAAATCAGATTTATCTATCATTAATTCATAAATGCTGTTCTCACATTCACCTTTTGCTACTCCTAAACCAGTTGTACTGTTTCCTTGAGGATCTAAGTCAACAAGTAACACTTTTCTTTTTAATACACCTAATGAAGCAGCCAAATTAATACTTGATGTGGTTTTGCCAACACCGCCTTTTTGATTAACTAATGCTATTACTTTGCCCATCTATATCACCATTTTCTAATACATTATATACATATATATTTTAACACACTTTTATCTCAAATGCTATATATCTTGAAAAAGAAAAAGATGCTTATGCATCTTTGTCTTTTAAGGCATCAATAATTTCTTCTTTAGTCATTTTAGAAGAAAATTTAATTTTCTTTTCTCTAGCAATATCTCTTAATTCTTCTAAAGATAAATCTTTATAACTTAATTCATCAAAATCACTAGTATCAATTTCGCCATCTTCGTCTGGCATACAACCATTTTTAACTAAATATTCAATTTGCTCTTTTGTAAGAGTTTCATATTCTAGTAAAGAATTAGCAATTAAATCTAATAAATCCTTATTATCTTTTAACACTTTTGTTGTTCGTTTATAACATTCATCAATTATCTTGCGCATTTCTTGATCTATTTCAAAAGCAACTTGGCTCGAAAAATTACGACTCTTGTTATAGTCTCTACCTAAGAATACACTAGATTCTTGATGTTCAAATTGAACAGGTCCAAGTTCACTCATACCATATTCTGTTACCATAGCACGTGCAATTTTTGTAGCTTTTTCAAAATCATTATGTGCTCCTGTAGTCATCTCATTAAATGTTAATTCCTCAGCAACACGGCCACCAAGAAGACCAGAAATTGTCTCTAATAATTCACTTTTTGTTGATAGGTATGTTTCTTCTTTAGGAAGCATTAAGTTATATCCTCCAGCTTCACCTCTTGGAACTATTGTGATTTTTTGAACCTCATTAGCACCATCTAATTTTATACCTAAAACAGCATGTCCAGCTTCATGATAAGCAACTACTTTTTTCTCTTTTTCTGTATATTTATGAGAAACTTTTGCGGGACCCATTAGTACACGGTCGTGTGCTTCATCTATTTCAGCCATTGTAATTATCTTTTTATCTCTTCTAACTGCAAGTAAAGCAGCTTCATTTAATAAATTCTCTAAGTCTGCACCACTTAATCCTACAGTTCTTTTTGCTATATTTTTAAGATTTACTTGTTTTGAGAAAATCTTTCCTTTAGCATGAACCTTAAGAATCTCTTCCCTTCCTTTAATATCAGGTAAATTTACTGTTATTTGTCTATCAAATCTACCTGGTCTTAAAAGAGCTGGATCTAGAACATCAGGTCTGTTTGTGGCAGCTATTATGATTATTCCTTCATTAGCTCCAAAACCATCCATCTCAGTAAGTAACTGATTTAATGTTTGTTCACGTTCATCATGACCCCCACCTAATCCAGCACCTCTTTGGCGACCTACAGCATCTATCTCATCTATAAATATTAGACATGGCGCTGTTTCTTTAGCTTGTTTAAACATATCTCTAACGCGAGATGCACCTACACCAACAAATAGTTCCACAAATTCCGAACCACTTATATAGTAAAATGGTACATTTGCTTCTCCAGCTACTGATCTAGCAAGCAATGTTTTTCCTGTTCCAGGAGGACCTACTAATAATACACCTTTTGGAATTCTAGCTCCCATATCAGTGAATTTCTTAGGGTTCTTTAAGAAGTCTATTAATTCTTTAACTTCTTCTTTTTCCTCATCTAATCCTGCAACTTTATCAAAAGTTACTTTATTTTTATTATCATTTAATTTTGCTCTACTACGACCAAAATCCATAGATTTATTTGCTCCACCCATTTGTTTAGTAATAAAGAAGAAAGCAAATCCAATTAATAATAACATTGGTAAAACATTAATCAAGAATGTCAACAACATACTTGAGTTAGGATCTGTATCAGTTTTTAAAGTAAAACCTTGCTCAGCCTGAGCATCATAAATTATTTCCATTGTTTCATTAGAATAAGGAACTCTTAAAAAGAAAGTTTCTTCTTCTTTATAATCACTCATTTTACCTGTTAATTGATATACTCCAGCACTACTTTCTGGTGTTATAATAACTTCTTCCACATCACCTTTTTCTACTGCTTCTATAAATTCATTATAAGTAAGAATATTCACTTTTTGATTTAATACATCCATAAAGTATACTATACTTACAATTATTAGAAATAGAAAAACATATGGTAAAAAGCTTTTTCTTATTGTTTTTTTATTCATATAATTAATTCCTCCTTAATAATACCTTAGTATTATATCATAATTTTCATTTTTTTGTTTATCAAATTTGCTTTTTTTTAGTCCTGGCAACCAAACAATATTTTCATCATTATCAACTACAACTGGCCAAATGTCTCTATCATCGGTAGGAATTTTTTCATCTATAAAGATATCTTTAATTTTTTTATTTCCTATCATTCCTTTTACAGCCATTTTATCGCCATCTTTTCTGTTTCTAACATGTAATGGTAAAGATATATCTTCTTTACTTAGACGACATATATAATTATCAGTTGCATCGCTTTTATCAACTACTTCTATATTCTTACCATTTGGTAAGTTAATAAATTTATTAAGTTCAATTTCATATTCATTATTCTTTTGCGCTAAATCTGCTAACACTAAGGTATCATAAGATTTAATAGCTTGTACATTATTTGGTAAATGCACCTTTACATTTGCTCTTTTTGAATTTATTACTTCATATAAAATTTCAGCATGTCTATCTGTAATTAACATAAGATCATCTTGATAAATATGTTCTAATATAGAATATATTATTTTCATTTGAATTACCTTGTCTTCTTTAATAATTTTTTCTATTTTTAAAACACCATCAACATATATGCCTTTTATTTTTTTTGATACTTCTTTGTCAATATATTCATTATATTCTAATAATGTCTTACTAAATTTATAGAATTTTTGATGTACATTAGGATCCTCTTTTTTAAATTCAGGAACTATATATTTTCTAAACCTATTTCGTGTATAAACATCTTTTTGATTTGAGCTATCAATAGCATATGGAATTTTATTCTTTTTATTATATATAATAATCTCTTCTTTTGTAAGATGCATAAGAGGCCTTACAATTTTATATGAACATTTATCAATAACTTTAGAAAAGCCGCTATATCCTCTCAAAGTAGAACCTCTTACAATTCTCATTAATATAGTTTCTATTAAATCATCTCCATGATGAGCTGTAAATAAGTATTTAGCATTATATTTTTTTACAAGACCGCTAAAATAATTATATCTTTTTGTATGAGCTTCATTATGAAAATTATCATCACCGTAATCTTCTATTGTCATAGTTTCAAAAACAATATTATGATTTCTACAGTACTTTTCAACAAATTTTTGTTCCTCTATTTGTCCTACTCTACCTGTGTTATGATTCACATGTGCACAAACAACCTCGATATCTAAAGCTTTCTTTACTCTAATAAGTAGAGATAATAAAGCCATTGAGTCAGGCCCGCCAGATACCCCAGCTATAACTGAATCACCATATTTAATTTTTAAATCATTCATTAAATAATTATAAGCTTCATCCACTATTACCACCTTATTCCTTCTATATTATTTTTTTCTAAAAAGGTATTCGTTTTTGAAAATGGTTTACTGCCAAAAAAACCCCTACTAGAAGACAATGGAGAAGGATGAGCACTTTCAACAATATAATGACTTTTATTAGTAATTAAAGCCTTCTTTGTTCTAGCATAACTTCCCCAGAGAATAAAAACTATTGGTTTTTCTCTATCGTTTAATTTTCTTATTATTTGATCTGTAAATATCTCCCAGCCTTTATCTTTATGGGATAATGGACTATCTTTTACCACAGTTAAAATTGAGTTAAGAAGTAAAACTCCTTGTTCAGCCCAATCTATTAAATCATTAGAACTTCTTTCTATATTAAGATCTGATTTTAGTTCCTTAAATATATTTCTTAACGATGGGGGTCTTTTAATATCATTTGGTACAGAAAAAGACAGCCCTTGTGCTTCACCAGTCCCATGATATGGATCTTGACCCAATATTACTACCTTAACATCATAATAATCAGTTAATTTTAATGCTCTAAAAATATTATCATAAATAGGGAAAACTGTTTCATTTTGATACTCATCTTTTATATACTTTTTTAATTTTATGAAGTAGTCTTTTTTAAACTCTTCAGATAAGATTTCGTACCATTTTGTATTTTTCATTATATTACTCCATGTTATTTGCTATATCAGCAAATATTTCAATAGATAATTGCTCTGCTCGAACACTTAAATCATAACCATATTTTAATAATGTAGTAGATATTTTATCTAGATTATATCCATTTAAATTATTACGTATGGTTTTCCTTTTTTGTCTAAAACTATCTCTTACTAATTTAAAAAATAATTCCTCATTTTTAACGTAAATTTTACTTTTTCTTTTAGAAAATGCTACAACAATGCTGTCAACATTAGGTTTTGGAAGAAAAACATTTTTACTTACATCCATTATTTTATTGATGTCAAAGTAATATTTTAGAAAAATAGATAATGAACCATAATCTTTTGATCCAGGGCTTGCTTTAAACCTATCGCCTACCTCTTTTTGAACCATAATTACTATTTTATCTACTTCGATATTTTCTTCTATTAATTTTACAATTATTGGAGTAGTAATATAATAAGGTAAATTAGCTACTACATAAAGCTTATTATATTCATATTTACTTAAATCACTACATATATCTGCTTTTAAAAAATCTTCATATATTATATTTACATTATTATATTCTGACAAATTGTCACTTAAAATTTGTTTTAAAGAAGTATCTATTTCATAACAAAGAACACTTTTTGAAGCTTTCGCTAGTCCACATGTTAAAGAACCTGCTCCAGGACCAACTTCTATTACCAAAGTTTCTTTGTCAATTTCTGATTTATTAACTATATTTGTTATTATATTCTCATCTATTATGAAGTTTTGTCCAAACTTCTTTTTAAAATTAAATTCATTGTTTTTTAAAGTTTCTTGCATCTTTTTTGGAGAATATTCCATATTATCACTTCCTTCTCAATTATACCTAAAAATACAAATATAAGCAATAAAAAAGGGGTTTTTTACCATCCCCATCTTTTAACACTAAAATTTGTATTCTTATTTGTTTTAAAAGTCAATCCTACCTCGGTAGCAAAAGCTAAATCAATATGAATATATCCTTGATTATATGCACTTCTCATAGCATAACCAGTGTCAAGTACTACCCCAATAATTGGTTCCTCTAAGTCACTATTATTAACCTCAATAATAGTACCACAAGGAAATTCTCTTTGATCAGCTGCCAAAATTCTAATATTACCGAAATATTCGTCTTGATAGTATATACCATCAGTAGTTAAATTTATATATTTTCCAACGTTTGTAGGACATGCGACATAGCCTCTACCATCACAAGTCGTACAATCTGGCCCATAACCGGTAACTATGCCGACATATTCCCCATATTTACCAATACCAACTTCTATTACTTCATCTATCTTCTCTTGTAAAGTTTTAAAAGCATTCCCTGAACCATCTAAATAAACAATTCCATCTTGGCCTTTAGTTATAACATTAACTATCCCACTAGGAACTTTTGGATTATAGGTAGTTATTGTTTCATACTCTATAAGAGTATTAACTATACTAGAACTTTTTATTATATCTGCGTTATTAATTCCAATTCTTTGTTTTTCCATTTTTACAGTACCAAAGAAAGAAGAAACTGATACAATCAGTAAGCTCGCATATCTTAATACTAGTTTAAAAAATGTTATATTCATAAGTCACCTCAAAAACTACATTATATGTATAAATTTTAACATATTTATACTTTTAAGTCAAATTGAGCAACCGCATTTTGGCTAGTTATTTCAAGCACTTCTTCAACAGAGATGTTTTTTATTTCAGCTATTTTTTTTGCAACATATATTACATTAAAAGGCTCATTTCTTTTACCTCTATATGGTTCGGGAGTCAAATATGGACTATCAGTTTCAAGCACAAGATCGTTTAAATCTAACTCTTTTACTATATCTTGCAACTTAGATGAATTCTTGAAGGTTAAAACTCCACCAATACCAAATTTTATTCCAAGTTGTTTAAACTTTTTTGCCATTTCTAAAGATGAACTATAACAATGTAAAATTGCTTTAGTATTACCTAAATTATCTCTTAATATATTATATGTATCTTCCGCAGCTTCACGACTGTGAATTACAATAGGCTTATTATATTTTTTTGCTAACCTTATTTGTTTTATAAAAGCGCTTTTTTGTTCATTCTTGTTATCTTTATTCCAATAATAATCCAAACCTATTTCGCCAATACCAACTATTTTAGGATTATTTAAACACATTTCTATAAATTCTAAATCTTCTTCAATATTTGAAGATATTTCATCTGGATGAATACCAATTGTGCCAAATATATTACTATATTTTTCAGTCAATTCAAGTACTCTCATATTTGTTTTCATATTACAACCACTAGCAACCATAATATTTCCATTCATATTAGAGATTACTTTTTCTACATCATCATAATCATCGATATCTAAGTGACAATGTGTATCTATCATCATAATAATCACCTCAAAAAAAATTATACCATAAAACGGTATAATTACGATAACTTCAATATAATATACTGGATCATGTAATAAATTACAACTAAGAAATAAAAGAAAGTTAATATATTAAAGGAATATATTAATCTTAAAATCAAAAGTACTATCAAAAATAAAAACACAAAAATAAAATTACCTATTTTCTTACCTTTAAATTTTTTCAACATTTTGTTCCCTAACCTATCTATATAACACGACAGTATAAATATAACATTTATCAATAAAAAAAAGCAAACATATTCTTTGCTTTTTTAGTGACATTTTACAACAATTTACAATTTATTGTGTATTTCTTCTAGTTTTTTAATCTTATCTATTCTTTCAAATAATGGACTTGGAGAATTCACATGATATTTTTCTACAACTTTTTCATATTCTTTGACACTCGTATTTAATTGTCTAAATATTTCTTCAGCTGTATCTGGTAGAAAAGCCTGTAATAAAATTGAAGCCTTTCTTATTCCTTCTAATAAGTTATATAAAACAGTCTCTAATCTTGCTTTTTGATTGTCATCCTTTGCTAAACTCCAAGGAGTAGTTTCATCAATATATTTATTTGAAGCTCTAAATAAATCAATAATTTCTTCTAAAGCATCAGAAACTCTAATATTGTTCATTTTTTCTTCTATAAACTCAGGTGCCTTTTCAAACCTAGATAAATAATCTTCATCAACTAATTCCTTAGTACCTATTTTTTCAACATTTCCTTCAAAGTATTTATTTGCCATTGAAATTGTTCTATTAACTAAATTACCTAGTATATTGGCTAAATCAGAGTTTATTCTATCAATTAACAGATCATATGTAAAAGTTCCATCATTACCAAATGGCATTTCATGAAGTAAATAGTATCTTACTTCATCTACACTAAAATGATTTACTAAGTCATCTGCATATACAATATTTCCTTTAGATTTACTCATCTTGTCTTCACCAAAAAGTAACCAAGGATGCCCGAATACTTTCTTTGGAAGTGGTAGATCTAATGCCATTAACATAATAGGCCAGTAAATTGTATGAAATCTTAAAATGTCCTTTCCTATTAAATGTATATCGGCAGGCCAAAACTCCTTAAATTGTTCACTTTGTGAATCTATATCATAGCCTAAAAATGTAATATAATTACTTAAAGCATCTATCCAAACATAAATTACATGTTTAGAATCGAAATTGACAGGTATTCCCCACTTAAAAGTAGTTCTAGAAACACATAAATCTTGTAGACCCGGTTTTATAAAATTATTAACTATTTCATTCTTTCTACTAACTGGTTCAATAAATTCTGGATGCTCTTCTATATATCTTTCTAGTCTTTCAGCATATTTGTCTAACTTTAAAAAATATGCTTCTTCGCTTGCTGGAACTACCTCACGACCACAATCTGGGCATTTTCCATCAACTAGTTGAGACTCAGTAAAGAAAGACTCACAAGGTGTACAATATAACCCTTCATATTTTCCTTTATAAATATCACCTTGCTGATATAACTTTTCAAATATTTTGGCTACAACCTTTTCATGTTTAGAATCAGTAGTTCTTACAAATTTATCATAGCTTGTATTCATTATATCCCAAATATTTTTAACAACATTTGCTACCTCATCAACATATTCTTGTGGTTGTTTTCCAGCATCTTTTGCTTTATCTTCAATTTTTTGACCATGTTCATCAGTTCCTGTTTGAAAAAAAACATTATAGCCAGTTAATCTCTTATAACGCGCTATTGCATCAGCTAACACTATTTCATATGTGTTACCTATATGTGGTTTTGCTGAGGCATATGCAATTGCTGTAGATATATAAAAATTCTTTTTTTGATTCATTTTAACTTTCCTCCTTTACGGTGCTACCAAGTCCACCCATTCGTTCATCTTCTACTTCTTTTTCATTATCTATTGTTAAAAACTTTGTGAATATTCCTTGGGCATATCTTTCACCTTTTTGTATTATTATCTTTTCTTTTCCTTCATTTTGAAGAGCTATCCACATATGTCCTTCATTAGATATATTATTATAATAATCGCTTTCGATTATACCAACTTGATTACACATTCGTATATTATATTTAAATCCCATGCTACTTCTTACAACTATCATAAGCATTTCGTCAAAATTCATTTGAACCTTAATACCTGTAGGTATTTTAATAATTTGTCCTGGTTCCATTTCATATGTTTCAATAGCTTCAAAATCATATCCAGCACTATTTTTAGTATGTCTTTTAGGTATATTATATGAATTATATAAATCCTTGTTGTCACAAATATCTTTTTTAAATTGCTCAAAACTAATTTTTTCTAATTTACGCATAATTACACCTCTTTCTATAAAAAAAAGATTATCCCTAATAAAAGGGCGTAATCTTAATACGCGGTACCACCTTATTCATAATATATAAAATATATTACCTCATTTATTTAACGCATAGTATACGTCCTAATCTAAATATCAATTAGGAAGTTCAAGAGCCATTCGAAATAAATTTATTTATCTAGCTTTCACCTACCTAGACTCTCTAAGAAATATCTTTATTTTTCTCTCCATCAAAACTTTTCTTAGGTATTATAACATATCTGCCCTTTTTGTTCAACATGATTTTTATTTTTATTCTTCTCTTAATTAAAATATATATACTAAATATTTATTTTTATGATATAATTACATAACGTGAAAAGGAAGAGATATTATGAATAAAACTTTTGTTATAGGACACAAAAAACCAGATACTGATAGTGTTACAGCTGCAATTAGTCTATCTTATCTAAAAAATAATACAGGATATGATACAGTTCCAATGGTACTTGGAGATGTTAATAATGAAACAAAATTTGTCCTAGATTATTTTAAAGTGAAAACTCCTAATTATTTAAATGATGTAAAACTTCAAATAAAAGATTTAAATTATAATAAATCAAATTTTATAGATAAAAATACATCCATATATGAAAGTTTTAACTACATGAACAAAAACCTAATTAGTAATATACCAGTTATAGATAGTGATAAAACTTTTTTAGGTGAAGTTTCTATGAAAGATATAGCGAAAGATATGATTTGCGGAGATAATGAATATATAAATGCTAGTTACGAAAACATATTAAACACTATAGATGGAGAACAATTACTTAAATTTGAGGACAATATTACGGGTAATATATTGGTTGCTTCATATAGAAGTACCACTTTTATTCAAAATATAAAGATTGATTCTCAAACAATATTAATAGTTGGTGATAGACATAGTATTATTGAATATGCCGTTAATAATAATGCAAAGCTTATTATATTAACGGGAAATAGCAAAATACATGATGAACATATTGAAATTGCAAAGAAAAATAAAGTAAATATTATCAAGACAGAATTAAATACATTTAATTCTGCAAAATTAATCTCATTAAGTAAAGACATAAATACATTGGTTCATAAAGATGATATAGTTTGTTTTGACGAAAACGATGATGTTAATGACTTTGTTGCCATTGCTAATAAGACTAAGTATAGTAATTTTCCTGTTATTGATAAAGAAAATAAATGCTTAGGATTATTAAAATTAGCTGATATAGCTGATAAAAATAAGAAAAAAGTTATACTTGTGGACCATAATGAATATGAACAAAGTGTTGATGGATTAGATGAGGCTGAAATTGTTGAGATTGTAGATCATCACAAAATTGGAACTATTGGAACAACAGCACCAATTAATTTCAGAAATATGCCTGTTGGAAGTACAAATACTATAATATATATGTTATATAAAGAAAATAATATTGAGATTCCAAAACAAATTGCTGGTTTAATGATGTCCGGTATAATTTCAGATACACTACTTTTCGCAAGTCCTACCACTACAGATATCGATCGCAAAGTAGTAGAAAGTTTATCAAAAATTGCTGAATTAGATTATAAAGAATATGCCATGGAGATGTTTAAGGCTGGCTCTACACTAAAAAATAAAACTGAGGAGCAAATATTTTATACAGACTTCAAAAATTTTGATATAGATGGAATGAAAATTGGAGTAAGTCAAATATCTACAGTTTCATCTAATGATATTACTAACAATTCAGATAAATATATTGAATTAATAAATCAAATAGCTAAAAATAATAATTATTATTTAGTAGCGCTATTTGTAACTGATATACTTACAAATGGATCATATATTTATTATAATGAAAGTGCTTTCGATATATTAGATGAATGTTTTGGTAGAGATCTAGTACAAGGAAAATATTTAGACGGAATTGTATCAAGAAAAAAACAGGTTATCCCTGTTATAATGGAAAGAATAGCAAAATAAAACGAAATTACTTTCGTTTTATTTTTTTATTTTATCTATAAGTTCAAATAATTCAATTAAATAATATACAAAGTGTTTATCTAATTTTACAGTATCAAGAGTTATTATTAAATTCTTGTTTTTCATAGAAAAACGAAACATTCTTGAAATTTTGTTAGCACCTATAAACAATTGTTGTCCATCTATTAATTTTAATGTTTCTTCTAGAATTATTACTTCAACAAAATTTTTACTTTGCTTAATTTTATTGATTTTAAGTTTATTAGCTAACTTTTCAAACCATTCTTCATACATATAGATTACTATATCTTCACTAAGTTTACCAAATCTATCTTCTAGTTCTCTTTTTACTATTAATAAGCTTTCTTTTGAATTAATACTATTTATTTTCTTATGAATCTCTATTTTCAATTCTTCTTCAGCTACATAATTATCATCAATGGAAGTTGCTACTTCTATTAGTGGCAGTGATTCATTTTCTTCTTCAACAATATCAATACCTTTTAATCTATTTATCTCATTATTAAGCATTTCCATAAATAGTTCTATACCAATTGTATCAATAAATCCAGCTTGCTCACTACCTAAAATATCACCAGCTCCACGAATAGATAGGTCTCTCATAGCTATTGCAAAACCACTACCTAATTCTGTAAATTCTTTTATAGCATTTAATCTTTTTATAGCTATTTCTGATAATACTTTTTGTTTATTATACATTAGATAACAGTATGCTATTTTATTACTTCTTCCGACTCTACCTCTAATTTGATAAAGTTGGGATAATCCAAAATGATCAGCATCGTATATAATTAACGTATTAACATTTGGAATGTCAATTCCTGTCTCAATTATAGTTGTGCATAGAAGTATATCATAAACACCTTCTGTAAAAGCATACATAATGTCTTCTAATTCTGTTTTTCCCATTTTCCCATGAGCACATATTATTTTAGCATCTGGTACAAGAGATACTATTTCTCTTTCTTTTTCGCGCATTTGTTCTATATTATTGAACAATATAAAACATTGCCCACCTCTTGAAATCTCTTTGTATATTGCATCCTTGATAATTTGTTTATTTTCTGCTAGGACATAAGTTTGAATTGGATATCTATCAACAGGTGGTGTTTCTATTAAAGATAAGTTTCTTAATCCCGTCATTGACATTTGTAAAGTTCTAGGTATAGGTGTTGCTGACAAGGTTAATACATCTATATTATTTTTATAAGATTTAATTTTTTCTTTATGCTTTACACCAAACCTTTGTTCTTCATCTATAACTAGCAATCCCAAATCCTTAAATTCAACATCACTACTTAATATTCGATGTGTACCAATTAATAAATCAATCTTTCCTGCTTTTAATCTTTCAAGTATTATCTTAACTTTTTTTGGTGTTACAAATCTATTTAATATTTCAATATTGACAGGAAAAGATTTAAACCTTTCTCTAGCATTCTTATAATGTTGATTTGATAAAATGGTTGTAGGACATAAGATAGCAGCTTGCTTATTTCCTAATATAGCTTTAAAAATTGCTCTAAAAGCAACTTCTGTTTTACCATACCCAACATCACCACATAATAGTCGGTCCATTGGAGAATTCTTTTGCATATCGTATTTTATTTCTTCAATAACTTTTATTTGATCTAGTGTTTCTTTATAAGGAAACTCTTTCTCAAAATCAAATTGCTCAATGCTATCTTCTGGAAATGAATAACCGTGAATAGATTCTCTTAGTGCGTACAATTTTAATAAATCTGCTGCAATATCTTCTATTTTTTTACGAGCTCTTAATTTTGTTTTTTCCCATTCAATGCTACCTAATTTATTTAATTTAGGTTCGTAACCTTCCTTTGAAGAATACTTACTTATCATATCAATTTTCTCAACAGGTATATATAATTTGTCATTATCTTTATAATTTATTAATAAATAATCTTTTTTTAATCCATTTTTTTCTAATGATTTAATACCAACATATTTTCCAATACCATGCATTGAATGAACTACAAAATCACCTATATTTAATTTATTTATATCCCTTATCTTATTACCTAACTTAAATTTAGTTTTATAGTGATTATCTGCTTGTTTTTGAAAGATATCATTATCACTTATATAAACAAACGAGTTAAAAATAAATCCTTTATTAATTTTTTTTACAACTAAATTTACTTTGTTTACAATATAATTATTTTCATCAGTTAAGATTATATTTCTATTTTCCAACATTGTTTCAATTTTATTTGCATTCTTCAAATTTGAAGCGCATAAATACACTTTTTCATATTTTTTCAAATATAAATTTAGCCTTTTATTAATCTCTTCTTTTGAAATAGCAAGTGATTCAATATCATATGTATCATAATTAATAGAATCTTTATTATTAATTTCATTATCAAAACTATTAAAATATATAACATTTTTAAAGTCCATATTATAAAAATTATGCATATATATGGTTGAACCATCACGGTTTTCACTAATACTATAATTAAACATTTCATCAACTAAATTTTTATAACTTACTTCTATTTGTGCATAATCATCAAAAACAACATTGCCACCCAAATAATTTGCGATTGTTGATACATTACCATAGGTTTGAAGCATTCTATGTGGTACACCAAAATTCTCAACATCTGTATTTGTAAGAAATTCTGTAATTGGACTAATTACTACCTCATTCCTTTTAGAAATAGTTAATTGCGAATCAATATTAAAATCTCTTATTGAGTCTATTTCATCGCCCCAAAATTCAATTCTAATTGGATTGCTGTCGGAAATAGGAAAAATATCAACAACAAATCCTCTTGTTGCTAATTCTCCTGTTTTATTAACTGTTATGCTCTTTTCATAACCTATTTTATATAGATCTTGAATTAATTTATTGATGTTATATTCAGCACCAACCTTTAATTTGATTTTTTTAGAATCAAACAATTGTTTTTGTGGCAAAAATCTTAATAATCCCATAAGATTTGTCACAACAATATAGTTCTCATCTTTTAATAATTCATTTATTGTTTCTAATCTTGTTACCTTTAATTCAGGCGATACAGCTATAGCTTCACTTGTTAAAAAATCATCCATGGGAAATAAAAGAACATTATCAGTATATTGTAACAAAGATTGATAAAATTTATTAGCTTCATATAACGAATTTGTTACAACTAAAAAAGACTCATTCTTTTTTTCAAACATTTCTTTTAAAAAGAGAATTTTAAGTTCGAAAGTTAATCCGCTAATTTTATTTTTTTCAAAACTTTTAAACAACTCCATAATATTCCTCCTTCCACAGCAAAAATGATACATTTTGTATCATTAATTATATTTATTCATTACATTTTCAAAACTTAATAAGAAAAAATCATCTATTATATGCATTGTTTTTTCTATTACGTTATCTATCAGCCTTTTATCCTCATTACTAAATTTTCCTAGTACATAATCTTTAGTATCAATCAATTTATTGTTTGATATTCCAATTTTAATTCTTTTATATTGTTTTGTATGTAAATTATTTTCTATATCTTTTAAACCATTATGACCACCGCTTCCACCAGAAGGTCTTATTTTAATAGATCCACAAGGTGTATCTAAATCATCATGAATTATCAATATATCATTTACATCAATTTTAAAAAAATCTATATATTTTTTTAATACTTGACCAGATAAGTTAATATACTGCTGAGGCATTAAAAACAATACTTTTTCGCCAACAACAGAGTTTTCATAATATATACCACCAAATTTTTCTTTATATTTATCAATGCCATTTTCTCTTAAGTACTTATCTAAAACCATAAAACCAACATTGTGTCTTGTGTTTTGATATTCCTTACCAGGATTACCTAATCCTACTATTAGTTTCATCTATTCACCTACTTATGATACATATTATATACTTCACTTTTTGGAAGTTTTCTCTTCTTGGCAACTTCTTTAATTGCATCCATTACAGATATGCCATCTTCTATTAACATATTCACTTGTTCAATGATACCAATATCATCAAAATTAATATCTAATGTATTTCCTTCAAGAACAATAACTATTTCCCCTTTTACATCTATTAATTGTTCAATAACATCTGAAATCGTTCCACGATAAACTTCCTCATATCGCTTACTTATTTCCCGGGAAATAGAAATTTTTCTATTCCCTAGAATATCTTTAATATTTTCAAGAGTTTTAACAACGCGATGTGGAGCTTCATAAAATATTAAAGTAGCCCTTATATTTTTTAAGTCTTCTAACTCTTTTTTGCGTTTTGATTCTTTACTATTTAAAAAACCAACAAACATAAATGGAAGTGGGTTTAATCCAGACATAATCAAAGCTGGAATTAAAGCTGTTGCTCCTGGCAACCCAATAACATTATATCCTGCATCAATTGCAATCTTTGATATATTAAACCCAGGATCACTTATTACAGGTGTACCTCTGTCACTTACTAATCCAACATTTTGATTGTTTTCTAAATAATCAAGAACAATTTTTTTATTTTTTTCTTCATTATGATCATTATTTACAATCATTTTTTTCTTTAATCCTAAGTGGTTTAATAATAAGCCAGTCACTCTAGTATCCTCAGTTAATAATAAATCTACACTTTCTAACGTTTTAATTGCTCTTAAAGTAATATCATCCATATTACCAACTGGTGTTGGAATTAAATATAAAGAACCTTTACCGTCATAACTTTTTTGTGACATTATTACACCTCCTATTCAAAATTTTTTTTAATTTCAGCAGTATATTCATTATAATCATCATGTGAATATAAAGGAGCCATTATTTTAAGACCTGGTTTTCCGTTCTTAACTCCTTCAATTAGCAAAATATTTGCTTCTTTTTCTCTCTTAGGATAAATTAATCTTATTCTTTTTGGTTCGATGTTATTTTTCTTCATTACTTCAATAATCTCTATTAATCGCTCGGGCCTATGAACAATTGATATAATACCATTATTTTTTAATATTTTTTTACTTATTTTAAATAATTTTTCCAGATCAAGAGCTACTTCATGCCTAGCGATTGTTTTATGCTCATTATAATTGATATTTGAATTCTCATTAAATTTAAAATACGGTGGATTACAAGTAATCACATCATATGTATCAGATTCAATATTTAAATACAGATTATTTATATCGTCATTTACTATATTAATTTGATGTTCCTTATTGTTCATTTTAACTGACTCTAATGCTAAGTCGTATAAATCTTTTTGTATTTCTACGCCTAATATATTAGCAGCTGTTTTTGTTGATAATATTAAAGGAATTGGTGCGTTTCCACAACCAATATCCATTATTTTTGTAATATTTTTATTAAGTGTAACAAAATTTGCTAATAAGACAGAATCTAAAGAAAAATTAAAATAATCAGTATCCTGCATTATAAACATATCTTTATACCCAAGTAAATAATTTTTAACTTTCGTCATTTAGACTCACTTCTATTGGTCCTTTTTCAGCAATATAAACCAAATAAGTACCACCTAAAACATTAATATTAACAACACTTCCTTCTCCTTCTTTTATCTTCACTTTTGATCCAACAGAAGGAAACTTTTTCTTTGCTTCTTTATATGTATCATCTTCATATTTCAAACAGCAAAGTAGTCTGCCACAAACTCCATTAATTTTATTTGGATTTAAAGCTAATCCTTGATTCTTTGCCATATTAATTGAAACACTATCAAAATTATTAAGAAATTTCGAGCAACAAAAACACCTACCACAAGGACCAACGCCACCCACTTCACGTGCTTTATCTCTTACTCCAACTTGTCTTAACTCTATTCTGGTTTTATACAAAGAAGCTAATTCTTTAGCTAAATTTCTAAAATCTATTCTATTGTCTGCAATAAATCTAAACATTAACTGACTTCTATCAAAAGTATAAGTTGCGTCTATTATTTGCATATTTAGTTTTTCTTTTTCAACAAGTTCTTTGCACTTTTTCAAAGCATCTGTAGCATCTTTAATATTCTTTTTATTTTGATCATAATCATTTTTAGATGCTATCCTTATAACAGGTTTAAGTGGTGATAAGAGTTTTTGTTCAGGTATTTGCTGAATATCTCCAACTACTTTACCAAACTGTAAGCCTCTTTCGGTTTCAACAATTACTGTTAAATTATTCTTAAGTTGTAAATTATTGGGTGAAAAGAAATATGTTTTACCTTTGTCATTAAAAGAAATACTAACAACATCTATCATTTAATTCATCTCCTAGTTCAATTATAAAGCTGTCCATAAGTAAATTTATATTAACATTATACTTGATTTTTTCTATATATTTTATTATTTTGTTAATTTTAATAATTAAATCCTCAATAGTATTTTTATTAGAAATATTTGATATATCATCCATATAGTTCTCAAAAACATCTGTTGTTGTATTTGTTTTAACCTTTATTGTATCTAAATAAAATAATTTCATTATTTCAAATGCATTATTTACTGTATCACGAGTTGGAAAATATTGTAGAAATTCTCTATTTATAAACATCAAAGTTTCATTACCTTTATTTTCATAAAAATTTATAAAATTTATAGTATGCTCTATATGATCTTTTTTTTGGTTTTCATCAAAAAAATCTAAATTATTATAAACCAATTTATCTATTTTATCAAATGAATTAGTATTTATTTTTTTTTTGACATCTGTAAAAGAAATTAATTGACATCTAGATAAAATTGTATCTAATATTTGATACCTATTATTAGTAACTAATATCGCAATTATATTATCTTCTGGTTCTTCTAAAAATTTAAGTATTGTGTTCGCTGATGAAGAATTGAATTTTTCAGCATTATTTATAATATATACTTTTTTCTTTCCTTCAATAGGCTTGTCCCTAAAAACTTCCTGAAGATATGTCATTTCTTCTTTTTTTATTTGTAATCCTTGAGGATTAATTATTTTAAGTTCAATATATTCATTATTATCTATTTGATTACTAATAGTATAGCATGTATTTTTATCTTCAATATCAAAAAGAATTATATCTTTTACAAAAGATATAATAAAATTGTTTGAATCATAGTAATCATTTGTTTCAAATAAATATGCATGAGAAATTCTATTGTTAGATATAGCTTGTACTAGTGTTCTAGTTGCTATTGGTTGTTCTTTCTCATACTGATTGATTAACATACAACACCTCCTAAAAAAAGATTAAAAATAAAGAAATTAGCGATAGAAAAGCACTCATTCCAAATAAAGCAACAGAACCAATTGTTATAAAATTAATAGGTATATTTATATTAAGTGGCTGTAATATTATATTAAAACTGTAGATTAATAAAAAACTATAAATAATTCTTTTAATAATTTTAAAAATTTTTTTCACATAATCACCTATTAAAGTTTATTTTTAGTTGTTTTTTTTATTCTAATTATTATTAATAGTTTTACGATCCTCTAAAGCTAATTCTAAAGTTAATGAATCAATATAATCGATATCTGCCCCCATTGGTATTCCATGAGCAATTTTAGATATAATAATGTTCGTTCCTTCTAATAACTTTCTTATATACAAAGTAGTTGTTTCACCTTCGATACTTGGTTTTAATGCAAAAATAACTTCCTTTATATTCTCATTTTTTATTCTCCTAAGGAGTGGTTCAATATTTATTTGTTCTGGATTTATACCATCTAATGGTGATATTAAACCTCCTAAGACATGATATAAGCCATTATAAGTGCCAACTTTTTCAAATAAATTAATATTTTTCGGTTCTTCTACGACACATATTGTAGATATATCCCTATTTTTTGATAAGCAAATATCACACAAATCTTCTTCACAATAATTATTACATTTCTTACATCTTTTTAGTTTTAGTTTTATATTTTGTATAGAATTTGAAAATATATTTAAAACATCTTGATCAAATTCTATTGTTGCTAAAGCCATTCTTTCAGCTGATTTTTCACCAACACCTGGTAATTTTTTATAACAATCTATTAATTTCTTTAATACACTAGGATAATTCATTAAAATAGACCAGGCATTCCTTGAGTATATTTGCCCATTTTATTTTCTGTTGTTTTTTCTATTTGCTTCATAATGTCATTAACAGCTACTAAAACCATGTCCTCTAACATCTCAATATCTTCTTTTTCTATTGAATTTGTATCTATTTTAATACTTAATATTTCTCTTTTTCCATTAGCTTTTACAGTTACAAAAGAAGATTTTGCTTCAAATTCAGTTCTATCTATCTCTTCCTTTGCAGTCATCATATCTTTTTGTAGTTTTTGTGCCTGTTTCATCATTGCTTGTATATTCATATCTATTCCTCTTTCTTTTAATTATATTCTACAATATCTCCAAAGATATTATCTAATTCTTTTATTTCATTTAAACAATCATTAACTAAAATTTTCTGTTCTATATTTTCTTGTTCTTCGATATAACTAAATGTTTTACTTTTATTGTTAAATTCTTCTTTTATTATTTCCCAGGAAATATCATCAGTAGATATTACTTTATAAGATTTATTGAAAATCTTATTTAATAATTCCTGAATTACTATAATATTTCTATTAAATTCAAAAGATAAGTTTGAAGTTTTGAAAACAAATACTAAATATTCATCACTTGTTGCTTTTAATTGACTATCTATAATCATAGAAGCAAAATTACTATAATTTTCATCAAGTAAATAATCTTCTACTTTGTATAATTCATTTCTTAAATTTATTAATATATTTTTATCAAATCTTGCTAAAGCATTATTTATTCTAATATTTCTAAATGAGTCAAATTCTGATACATTAATACCTTCTTCTTTTTCTTTTTGTTTATTTGTTAAATATACTTCTTCTTTTTCTACCTTTACATCAATGGTTGAACTATTATCCATAGGAGTAATTACTTGTTCTACAGTGTTTGAAACCTCCATTATCGAAATATTTTTAATATTATTATTAATAGTCTTATCTTTAGCGATGCACTCCTTAATAATCAATAATTCCATTGATAGTTTTGGATCACTTGATGATTTAATGCTAATCATAGACTCATTCATTTTCTCTATTAATTCTATAACTTGATCTTTTTCTATTATTTCTGCCATCTCACTATATATATAATAGTTATTTGTAATACTTTTGACATAATCTGGAGAAACACTATATAAAAGAACATTTTTAAGATAATTGATTATTTCTTCGACAATTTTAATTATGCTTTTCCCTGATTCATTGAATTCATCTACCATTTTTAGTAATTCTTCTAATTCTTTATTTAAAATCAAATTTACAAAATGTGATAATTTTTCAATTGGTAATGATCCGTTTATTTCATGGACATCATTAAGCGTTATATTCTTTGGAGAATATGCTAATGCTTGGTCTAACAAACTTATAGAATCTCGCATACCACCATCAGAAAGCCTAGCTATTTCAGTTATAGCTTCTTCATCAATATCAATATTTTCATTTTCAATTATATATTTTAATCTATCTACCAATTGATTATTCGAAATTCTTTTAAAATCAAATCTTTGACACCTTGATAAAATAGTGGCAGGAATTTTATGAGGTTCGGTTGTGGCTAAGACAAAAATAACATGAGCTGGTGGTTCTTCTAATGTTTTAAGCAATGCATTAAAAGCACCCGTTGTTAACATATGAACTTCATCTATTATATAAACCTTATATTTTCCTGTCGATGGGACTAGATTAACCTTGTTTCTAATTTCCCTTATTTCATCAATTCCATTATTTGAAGCAGCATCTATTTCTATTATATCTGTAGATTGTTTATTTTCTATTTGTGTACAACTTACACACTTATTACAAGGCATATAACCATTTAAATTTAAACAATTTACCGTTTTTGCTAAAATTTTTGCAATTGAGGTCTTTCCTGTTCCTCTAGGACCGGTAAACAAATATGCATGAGATATTTTATTATTTATTATTGCATTTTGTAATGTTTTTTTTATTACTTCTTGGCCAGTAACATCATTAAAATCACATGGCCTATATTTTCTATAAAGAGCTTGATACATATTAATTACCTCCTAATAAATTATAGCATAAAGCCTTATAAAATAAAAGAGATTAGCGTTTGCTAATCTCTTTTATCTTTAAAAAAATCTTTTAATAATTTTGTTGATTCATCTTTTTTCAAACCACAATATACATTAGATATATGGTTATTCTTTTGATTTAGTAAATTACCAATACTTTCAATATATCCAAACTTTTTTGACTCTGTTGAATAATATACATTTTTAATTCTTGATTGAATTATTGCGCCGCAACACATTAAACAAGGTTCTAATGTCACATAAAGATCACAGTCATCTAAATGCCATGTTTTTAGTTTCTTACAGGCTTTTTCAATAGCAATTATTTCAGCATGTTTAGTCGAGATTTTTTTCTTTTCTTTTTCATTATGCGCTTTAGAAACAATTTTGTTATTTTGCACTATTATAGCGCCTACTGGTATATCTCCATATTTCAAAGCTTTTTTAGCCTCTTTTAATGCAATATTCATATATTTTTCCATTATTATCACCATATAATTAAAAAGCACACACATTTAGAGGGTTTTAAGGCTGCTGTCTTCC